>JANONZ010000350.1:0-23515 GCA_031421095.1 Thermomicrobiales bacterium | reverse complement strand
CTCTTGCGGCCTCCCACTCACCTCCATCGAGACAAGCTGCCGCTGCGCCATCGTATTCGGCATCGTGGTGACGTAGGCCGGCCGAAATCGACACGATGCGGACATCGTGATCGCCGCGGTCGCCGACCGGCTCGTAACGTGGAGCCGCCTCGCCTTCGAGCACCTCGGAGTCTTGTGAGGGCGGGAGTACGATAGGGACGTCGGAGGTTCCCCGTGACCCGTCACATCGGTCGATATCTGCTCGTACTTCCGCTCCTGCTCGGGGTCGTCGGCCTCCTGGCCAGCGGCCCGGCACGAGCCGCTGGCGGCACCGTCGTCGTTCTGCCCGCTACCGGCGTTGTCGACAACGTCCTCGCCGGCTACCTGCAGGAAGGCATCGCCGTCGCGACGCGCGACGGGGCCACCGCGGTGATCGTCCGGCTCAATACCCCCTGCGGCAACCTCGATGCCACCCAGAAGATCGTCTCGGCGCTGCTCGACGCCCCGCTGCCCACGATCGTGTGGGTCGCGCCGTCCGGTGCACGGGCGGCAAGTGCCGGCACGTTCATCACGCTGGCCGGGCATGTCGCGGTGATGGCGTCGGGGACCAACATCGGGGCGGCATCGCCGATCTCCGGTTCGGGCGAGGACATCGAAGGCACGCTCGGCAAGAAGGTTCTCAACGACGCCATCGCCAACATCCGCTCGATCGCGGAGGCGCGCGGTCGTAACGTCACGTGGGCGGAGGAGACGGTTCGCGTTGCTCGCTCGTCACCCGCGTCGGAGGCCGTCGCGCTGGGTGCCGTCGACGGGATCGCCGACAGCATCGAGGCGGTCCTCGCCTTCGCCGACGGCCGGACCGTGACCGTGGCGGGGCAGTCGCAGACGCTCAGCCTGGCTGGCGCCAGCCCCGAGGAGCTGGCGATGAACCCGTTCCAGGAGATGCTCCACCTGCTGTCTGACCCGAACATCGCGTTCATCCTGTTCACCATCGGGTTCTATGGTCTGCTGTTCGAGCTGCAGAACCCGAACTTCGTGACCGGGATCCTGGGTGCGCTGGCCATCGTCCTCGCATTCATCGGCTTCGGCAGCCTGCCGCTCAACGCCGGCGGTCTGATCCTGATCGTGCTCGCCATGGTCCTGTTCGGGCTGGAGCTGACCGTGACCAGCCATGGGCTCCTCGGGTTTGGCGGCCTTGTCATCTTCGCGCTGGGCGCATCCGCCCTGTACACCCAGCCGGGCGATCCGTTCGAGCCGCTGACGACCGTCGCAGCCCCGGTCATCGTGACCACCACCGTGACGGCCGGCCTCTTCCTGGCCCTGGTCGTCTGGGCGGCGATCGGAAGCCGAGGGATGGCTTCGCCGTCGGGTGTCGTGGGCAGCTCGTTCGCCCTCGCGCCCGGGACCAAGGGTGTGGTCCGCGGGGCGATCGAACCGGTCGGTTCGATCTATGCTGCGGGCGAGGAATGGTCGGCCCGGACGTTCGATGGACGCGCGCTCGAGCGCGGCACGCCGGTACTGGTCGTGGCGACCGACGGCTTGACGGTGATCGTCGAGCCCGACCCGTCATCATCGTCGGAGTCGTGAGCGAACGGAGGTCCTGATGGAAATCTCGGTTCTGGCCGCGGGCGCGGCGTTCGTCGTCGTCGTCCTGCTGATCATCGTGTACCTGTCGATCAGGGTGGTCCAGCAGTACGAGAAGATGGTCGTGTTCCGCCTGGGGCGGACGAATGAGCTGATGGTCCGCGACCCGGGCCTGCGCTTCCTTGTCCCGATCATCGACCGACCGGTCAAGGTCGACATCCGCGAGCAGTTCATCGAGGTGCCCAGCCAGACGACGATCACCAGGGACAACGCGCCGATCAACGTCGACTTCCTGATCTACTGGCGGATCAGCGATCCGCTCAAGAGCGTCGTCAACGTGGTGAACTTCTCGGGCGCTCTCCAGGGCGTCGCGACCACGACCCTCCGTGCGGTGATCGGCGACATCCTGCTCGACGAGGTCCTCTCGAAGCGCGAACAGATCAACGAGGTCCTGCGGGTCAAGCTGGACGAGGTGACGGAGCGCTGGGGCGGCAAGGTGACGACGGTCGAGATCCGCGAGATCACCCCGCCGCGCGACGTCCAGGACGCGATGAACCGGCAGCTCTCTGCCGAGCGGACGCGGCGCGCCGTGATCACCGAGTCCGAAGGGACGCGCCAGGCTGCGATCAACGTGGCCGAGGGCCAGAAGCAATCCGAGATCCTCAAGGCCGAGGGCGACCGCCAGGCGGCCATCCTGCGGGCCGAGGGCTTCGGCGAGGCGCTGACCCGGATCTTCCAGGCGGCATCCGGGGTCGACCAGAAGACGATGTCGCTGCAGTACCTCGAGGCGCTCAAGGCGCTCGGCGCGGGGCCGGCCACGAAGTTCATCATCCCGATGGAGTTCACGCATCTGCTGGATCCGTTCGTCGAATACCTGACGCCGGGGTCCGGCGCCGGCGCGGCTGGGACCCGGCCCGACCCGACGGCGTGATCCGGCGAGTCCTCCTCGCGATCGGGGCGATCGTCCTCCCGATCGCATCGTTCGGGATCCTGAGCCGCCGGGCGAGTCGCCGCCTGCTCCAGCCGCCGCGGACGGCACCGGACGAGACGGGCCCAGGGCCGGCCATCGACGCCCTTGGCGGCGAGGTCGTCCGTTTCCGGTCACGGGACGGGCTTCGGCTGGCCGGTCGCTGGCTGGCTGCGGAACCGGACGACCCAGGCTGGACCAGCGATCCGCACGAGGCGGTCCTGTTGCTGCACGGTTGGTCCGGCTCAAGTGCCCCGGATGTCGTCGAATACGGCCCGTTCCTGCGGCAGACCGCTGGGGTACTTGGGTTCGACTTTCGCGGTCATGGCGGATCGGACGACGGGTCGACGACGTTCGGCATGCACGAGGTCGAAGACATCGCGGGCGCGCTTGCGTGGCTCGGCGAGCGCGGGATCGATCGTGTCGCGATGGTCGGACTGTCGATGGGTGGCCTCGCTGCGATCGCGTCTGTCGCTGTCCTGGGCGATGGATCGTTGCCGAGTGCGGACGCGGATCCCGCCGCGCCGGCACATGTCGCGCCGCCGCGCCGCCCTCGGATCGTGGGGGTCGTGGCCGACTCGGCCGCTCCGGAACTGGTCGTCGCGGTAGCCTCTCGGCTGCGCGGTCCGGCCCGCCGCTGGATGGCCGGCCGATTGTTCGATGCCGCCGCCCGGTCCCTGGGTGCCGATCCCCGTGACACGGAACCGGCGCGGGTCATCGGTTTGCTGGAGGGGATGCCGCTCCTGCTCATCTCGGGCGAGGCCGACACCACCGTGCCGATCGCCGATGCCCGGCGGTTGGCCGCCGCTGCGCCGCCTGGCCTGGAGCACTGGATCGTGCCCGGAGCCGAACATCGCGCCGCTCACCGAACGGATCCTGCCGGCTATGAGTCACGCGTCACGGATCTCCTGCGTCGGGCGTTCGCCGCGGGTCGTGAAGCGAGCCCTATAATCGCCGCGCCGGAACGGGGGCGCGGTGGAGGCCACGATCCGGCAAGCCCCCTGGAGGACTGATGGCGGCAAAGATCCTCGTTGTCGACGACGACTCCAACGTCCAGCGGCTCCTGCAGCACACCCTCAAGCAGGAGGGTTACGACGTCATCGTCGCGTCCGACGGCGCGGAAGGGTTTCGGCTGTGGGGTGCCGAGGCGCCCGATCTGATTCTCCTGGACGTCATCCTGCCGAAGCTGGATGGCTATCAGGTGGCCACCAAGATCCGGACCGAGGAGGGCACCTCCAGCCACGTCCCGATCATCATGCTGACGGCCGAACGAGAGGTCGAGCAAAAGGTTCGCGGGCTCCGGGCAGGCGCCGACGATTACCTCATCAAGCCGTTCCATCCCGCCGAGTTGCTCGCCCGGATCAAGAGCCTGCTGGCCCGCTTCGCGCCGCGTGAGACCCTGCTGGCCCGTCCACCCCTTGGGCGAGTCCTCGCGTTCTACGGCGCGAAAGGCGGTGTGGGGACGACGACGATCGCGATCAACGCGGCGATCGCGCTCCATCGCGAGCTGGGCCGGAAGGTCGTCCTGGTGGACGGGAACCTGCAGTTCGGCGATCACCGGGTCTTCCTGGACCTCGGGCTGGATCGCAAGAGCATCGTCGACGTGGTGTCCGCGCCGTCGATCGACGCCGATCTGATTCGCAGCGTCCTGGTCAAGCATGACTCAGGGATCGACCTGCTCCTTGCCCCGCCGTCCCCGGAAACGGCGGAGCTCGTCCGGCCGGAGCACCTGCCGCTGATCGCCGAGCGCCTGGCCTCGATGTACGACTACATCCTGATCGACATCGACAAGCGACTCGATGATGTCAATCTCGGTATCTTCGAGGCGGCTGAGACCGTCTTCGTCGTGATGACCGCGGACCTCTCATGTCTCAAGAACGTCAGGCTCATCATCGAGACGATGCATCACCTCGGCTACCCGCCGGACAAGGTGCAGCTCGTGCTCAATCGCTCGAATGCGTTCACCGGTATCAACGTGAAGAACGCGGAGGGCGCGCTGAAGCGGACGATCGACCATCAGGTCGTCAACGAGTACCGCGGGGCGATCAGTGCACTCAACTCCGGTGACCCGTTCATGTTCACGAAAGCCGACTCGGTGCTGGGCGGATCCCTGCTCCATTTCGCCCGTGCGGTCGACAAGCCGGCGGCTGGCGCGAGGAGCGCGGTTCCCGCTCGCTGATCTCCTGATGCGCGCCGGGGTAAGGCGGCGATGAGCCGGCGATAAGGGCCCCGGCCTAGGCTGCATCGCGTGTTGGCCATCGTCCCATCCGCGACACTCATCGGCCTGGAGGGCCGGCTCATCCGCGTGGAAGTGGATGTGGCGCCCGGCCTGCCCGGCTTCACGATCGTCGGTCTCGCGGATACCGCCCTTCAGGAGGCGCGCGAGCGTGTTCGAGGAGCATTGCGAAACACGGGCTTCGTCCATCCGCCCCGTCGCATCACGGTGAACCTTGCCCCGGCAGATCTGCGCAAGGCCGGGGCTTCACTGGACCTCGCGATGGCGCTCGGGATCCTGCTGGGTTCTGAGCAGGTCCGCGCCGGACCGGGCCGCGTCGCGTTGATCGGTGAGCTCTCGCTCGGGGGCGAGGTCCGTTCCGTGCCAGGCATCCTGCCGATGGTTGCGGCCCTGTCTCGCCGCGGTCTGCGGCGCGTCATCGTGGCGGCCGCCGCGGTCGATGAGGCGCGGCTGGTGGACGGGGTTGACGTCGTTGGCGTCGAAACGCTGAGCGAGGCAGTCGACTCGGTGCGGGCGAGGCGCCAGCATCGGATCACGCCGGCGCCCCAGCGGATCGAGCTGGTGGAACGGCCGGGAGCAAGCCCCGGGGCCGCCGCAACGTTCCTGGGTCCGCAAGTGGACGAGCCCACCGTCCCGGACCTGGGTGAGGTTCGCGGACAGCTCGAGGCTCGCCGGGGCCTGGAGATCGCTCTGGCCGGCGGCCATGGTCTCCTCATGATCGGTCCGCCGGGCTCCGGCAAGACCTTGCTCGCCCGGACCATCCCGCGCCTGCTGCCGCCGCTCGACGATGCCGCGGCACTCGCGGCGACGGTCGTCGCATCGGCCGCCGGCGAGGGGCCTGTCAGCGAGTTGCGCCGCCGCCCGCCGTTCCGAGCGCCGCACCACACCATCTCGTACGCCGGGATGGTGGGCGGTGGTCCACGTCTCTCCCCGGGCGAGATCACGCTTGCCGACCAGGGCGTCCTCTTCCTCGATGAGTTGCCGGAATTCGACCGGGATGTCCTCGAGGCACTCCGTCAGCCGATGGAGGAAGGTCGGGTGGCCATCGCGCGGGCCGGGCGGGCGACGATCTTTCCGGCCCGCTTCCAGCTGGTGGCCGCGATGAACCCGTGTCCGTGTGGGTTCGCCGGCACGACCGAACAGGCCTGCAGATGTTCGCCGAACCTACCGGGGCGCTATCAGCGGCGCGTCTCGGGCCCACTCCGGGACCGGATCGACCTGTGGATCGCCATGCCCCGGGTCGCGCCCCGTGCGCTCGTGAGCGGACTGGACCCGGAAGGCTCCGCGGTCGTGGGGTCGCGGATCGCCGCTGCCCGGGCGGTGGCTGTCGCCCGTCAGGCGGGCAGCCTCAATGGCCGGCTGACCGGACGACGGCTGCGATCCGCCTGCGCACTCAGTCCCGCAGCCGAAGACCGGGTCGTGCAGCTGGCGGAGCTGGAGCAGGCGAGCGGTCGGGGCACGGAACGGCTGCTGCGTGTCGCCCGGACGATCGCGGATCTGGCCGGTGATGAGGTCGTTGCGGAGGCTCACCTCGATGAGGCCGCGTGGTTCCGACCCGTGGATCTGCGTCTGACTGCGGTCGAGGTCGGCTGACATGCTTGGCGTCGGGACGAGTGGGCCGGTCGGTGCTTTCGGGCCGGCCGATCCAGACGAGCGGCCCGAACGGGGCGACGCGGCGGCCGGGACGCCTGGACCCGGCGTGGAGCGCGGGCGGACCGATGCCGACCCGGACCGTTCGCCAGCGACACTGGCCGAGTCCGACGCGTGGGCGGTACTCGCCGGCGTCCATGGGTTGGGTCCCGTGGGATTCGGCGTACTCCTGAACCGATACGGTAGCGGCGTCGCCATCCTGAGCGAGGCTTCGTCACCGGGTGGCAGGGCACGTCTCGTGACGACCGGTGTGGATGAGGAGTCGGGCGGACGTGCGACACGCCACCGCCCGATCACTCCGGCGGTCGGCAGCGGGATCGCCGACGCCGCTCACGGAGCGGGCCGAACGTTGGCCCGGATCCGGGAGCTGGGCTTGACCATCGTGACGGTCGAGGACTCGCGCTATCCCCGCCGACTCGGCGCCATCGAGATGCCGCCACACCTGCTGTTCGTCCTCGGCGATCCTGCTGTGCTGGATGCGCGGGCGGCGGTCGCGGTCGTCGGCACTCGACGAGCGAGCGACGCTGGCCGCGCCGTCGCATCGCGGCTGGCGGCGGCCCTCGTCGGCGTCGGGGCGACCGTGGTTTCCGGTCTGGCTATCGGGATCGATGGTGCGGCCCACGCGGCCGCGGTGCACGCGGGTGGTACGACCATCGCAGTCATCGGCTCTGGTCACGCCGCGCTCTATCCACACGCGCACGACGCGCTTGCATCATCGATCGTTGCACAAGGTGGCGCGGTCGTCTCAGAGCTGGCCCCCGACGTCGCGCCGACCAAGGGCACGTTCCCGCGCCGCAATCGGGTCATCAGCGGCCTGTCGGATGCGGTAGTCGTCGTCGAGGCGCCTGCGCGGAGCGGAGCGTTGATCACCGCTTCGTGGGCGCTCGAGCAGGGGAGGGAGTGTTTCATCGTACCCGGTTCGATCGACGCGCCCGCCTCGGCGGGTTGCCTGGCGTTCCTGCGCGAGTTCCCGGAGAGCGCCCGGATCGTCGCGGGGATCCCGCAGCTCATCGACGACCTTGGTCTGGCCGACCACCTGGCACGACCGGGCGTCACGAGTGACGCTGCCGCGGCACTCGCCGAAGTGGGTGAGGCGGCCGGCCGGTTGGGATGTGAACTGCTCCTCGGCAGAGCGACGGTCGACGAGCTCGTGGCGGCGACCGGCTGGCCGGTCGCAAGCGTGCTGGCCGCACTCACCCTGCTTGAACGACGCGGTCTGGCTGTGGGGGTGTACGGTCGGTTCCGGCCGGCTGGTGGTCTGGCGGGCGTCGATCCGGCAACTGTGCGACAGCGGCCGCGACGCCCTGCAGGGACCGTGCGCTGAGGGGTCCCCGATACCCCATCACCCTCAGGGTTTGCCCGTCCGCGCCGGTCAGTGCTACCCTGCCCAGGGCCGCTCACCCCGAAGTTGGCCTCGCCCCGCGTTCGATGCGTCCCCAAGAGCACGAGCAGGAGCCCCATCTATTGCACAAGGCCTTGGTCGCATTGTTGGCCATCCCGATCCTTGCCGCGGTCTACCTTGGAGCCGTATTGCGTCGTTCCACCATCGCCCGGATAGGCCTCGGACTGAGCTTCGCGATGGTGTTCGGCGGCGGGGTCATCGGGGCCAGCCGGCCGTCGCCGACCGTCGCGAACCCCCCGTCGGCGATCGTGCCCTTGACCCAGGCGGCGTTCCGGACCATGGTCGCCACGGACCGCGACCTCCATGATCCAGTCACCATCGAATTCAGCACGGCGATGACCCCGGCATCGGTGGCAGCGGCGATCATGGTGGATCCCGCGACCGCGATCGATCTCACCTGGGACACGACCGGCCGCATCGTCACCATCTCGCCCAGGACGATGTGGGCTGCCGGCATCTTCCACACGGTCACGGTCCAGGCCGGTGCACTGGCGACCACGGGCCAGCCACTCGCGAGGCCCGCGCGCGCTGTCTTTCTGACCCGGGCGGTCACCACCGGCGCGGTCATCGCCACGGATGTCATCGGCACACGTGTCTCGATCGCAACGACGTTCCGTATCACCTTCGCCCAGCCGGTCGACCCCGGTTCCGTGCGCGATGGCGTCCGCCTGGATCCACCGACGCCCGGCTCGGTCCAGTCGGTCACGAGCACGGAGGGCCTGGCGAGTTACGCCTTCGTACCGGAGACTCCGCTCAAGGCGGGCGTCGAGTACCGCTTCATCGTCGACGGTGTGCGCGACGTGGACGGCCTCGCGCTGGCCCCATTCTCCCTGGCGGTCCGGACGACGAAAGCCCCCGAAGTCGTGCGATTCCGGCCCAGGGCTGCGTCGACGGACGTGGTCCGCGGCGCGACGATCTCCGTCCGCTTCACCGAATCCATGGATCGTCGGGCGACGGCCCGGGCTTTCACGGTCTCCGCCGCGGGCAAGACGGTGACTGGCAGGATCCAGTGGGCGGAGTCGGACTCCGTCCTCATCTTCACGCCGGACAGCGACCTGCCATACGGCGCCAGCGTCGTGATGAAGGTCGGTCCGGCCGCCCAGAGCGTCATCGGTGTGCCGCTGGGCCTCCCCGACAAGGGCGCGTTCCAGACCGTGGCGAAGCCGAAGCCCATCGCCGCGAAGCCGAAGCCTGTCGTGGCGAAGTCGGCTCCGACTACCCCGAAGCCGCCGTCGACGGGCGGAGGCGGGGGCACGGTCGGGAGCGGCAGCTGGACCGCCGTGGAGCGTTACTACCTTGGCCTCATGAACTGTACTCGGACGGGTGGCTCGGTCACGTCCAGCGGGTCGTGCAGCAGTCCCGGCGGCCGCGCTGTGGCGGCCCTCAAGCTCGACAGCAGCATCAGCTCCAAGGTGAGCCGGCCATATGCCAGGCTGCTGGCGATCGGCAACGACTGCAGCCACTTCATCGGCGGTAACCCGGGCGATCGCCTGCGCCGCGCCGGTCACACCAGCTACCGCTGGGCGGAAAACATCGGCTGCCGCTCGGGCTCTGCGATGTCGGCTGTCCTGGGTACACACCTCTTCTTCCAGAGCGAGAAGTCCTATCTGGGCGGGCACTACGTCAACTTGATGAATGCCCAGTACGACCGAGTCGGGATCGGGGTCTGGGTCAGTTCGGGCCGGGCCCGCCTGGTCGTCAATTTCTACCACCCGTGACCGGACCTTCGGCGGGCTGACAGCTACCGTTCAGTCGCGGACCATCGGGCAGTGATCCGCAACGTCATCCTCCATCTCAACAATGAGCAGCCGCTGTTGGCGGACCTGTTCGAGCCGCCGTCGCCCGCTGATGTCGGGCTGCGCTGCACAAACCTGCGGATGATGAACGGAAAGCGGCCGGTCTTCATCGACGACAGCGCTTCGATCTTCTTCTTCCCCTACCTCCACATCCGATTTGTCGAGATCCCGCCGGGCCCGCAGACGAATGGCGAGACCGGTCTGATCACGTCGCCGGTCCTGGAGGCGCACCACACGGCGATCCCCGCCACGCCCGAACCGGAACCCGACCTGGAGATCGACGAGGACTTCCTGCGCCGTATCCGCGAAGCCTGATCACACGCCGGGCAGGCCGCTCCAAGGTGCCACGAACCGTGCGGTAAGGACCCAGTGCTACACTCCCGGCCGTGCCAAAGAACCTTGTCATCGTGGAATCGCCTGCCAAGGCCCGGACCATCGAACGCTATCTCGGCGCCGATTACCGGGTCCTCGCGTCGTACGGACACGTCCGTGACCTGCCCGAGAATCCGGGCAAAGGCAAGTTGGGCGTGGATGTCGATCACGACTTCGCGCCCGAATATGTGATCTCCGAGGACCGGCGCAAGCAGGTCTCCGACATCGAGAAAGCCGCCAGGAGCGCGGACATGGTCTACCTCGCCACGGACCTCGATCGAGAGGGCGAAGCGATCGCGTGGCACGTGGCGGAAGCGGCGCACGTCCCGGCCGCCAAGACCCTGCGGGTCACCTTCAGCGAGATCACGGAGTCTGCGATCCGCGAGGCATTCGCGAATCCGCGCGACATCGATCGGCACCTGGTCGACGCGCAGCAGACCCGCCGCATCGTGGACCGCCTCGTCGGCTACACGCTGAGCCCGTTCCTGTCGCGCATGGTCTATCGAGGCCTGTCGGCGGGTCGTGTCCAATCTGTCGCGGTCCGCCTGGTCGTCGAGCGCGAGCGCGAGGTCGTGGCCTTCTCCGCGCGCGAGTACTGGACGATCCAGGCGCTCCTTGCCACGACCGCGGGCGAGCGATTCGCGGCGGAGGTCGTGCGGATCGACAGCGTCGCCCTGGACGTGAGCGATGAGTCCTCGGCAGAGCGGCATCGGGCCGCCATCGCCGAGCTCCACCCACGTGTCACGAAGGTCGGCACCCGCACCCAGAAGCGATCGCCCGCACCGCCGTTCACGACCTCCACGCTCCAGCAGGAGGCCAGCCGTCGTCTGAGCTTCAGCCCCAAGCGCACGATGTCGATCGCCCAGCGGTTGTACGAGGGCGTCGAAACGGCCGATGGTCAAGGTGGCCTAATCACCTATATGCGGACCGATTCGACCGCCATTGCCGGGGTTGCGATGGGCGAGGCGCGCGAAGTCATAGGGCAGCGCTACGGCGCCTCATACACGATGCCCAAGGGACGGGTCTACAAGACGAGATCCAAAGGTGCCCAGGAAGCGCACGAGTCGATCCGGCCGACGAGCTTCCGGCGCGATCCGGACTCCATGGCAGGCTCTCTCAAGCCTGACGAGCTCCGCCTCTACCGGCTCATCTGGCAGCGGGCGCTCGCCTCGCAGATGGCGCCCAAGGAACTCGAGACCGCGACGATCGAACTTGCCGACGGTGCGTACGAGCTTCGAGCCTCGGCCACCAAGGTCCTGTTCGACGGCTTCGCCCGCGTTTATACGGAGGGTCGCGACGACGACGCAGCCGAGGACGACGAGGAGAACGGGCGACTGCCAGACCTCATGACGGATGACCGGACGACCGTCGCCGAGGTGATACCCACCCAGCACTTCACGGAGCCGCCGCCGCGCTATACCGAGGCGTCCCTGATCAAGGCCCTCGAAGAGCATGGGATCGGCCGACCATCGACCTACGCCGCGACCATCTCCACGATCACCGACCGTGGCTACGTCCGGGTCGAGGAGCGTCGACTGCGCCCGGAACCGGTGGCGGAGGTCGTCACGGACCTCCTCGTGGAGCATTTCAGCGAGTACGTGGACCTTGCCTTCACGGCCCGGATGGAGGAGGAGCTCGATGAGATCGCCCGGGGCGAACGAGCTTGGGTGCCGCTCCTGCAGGCATTCTACGGACCGCTGCGAGATCGGGTCGAGGTTCTGACCGGGACGATCAAGCCGGACGACATCACGACGGAGGCGACGGACGAGGTCTGCTCGAAAGGCCACCCGATGGTCAACCGTCTGGGGCGGAACGGCCGATTCCTAGCCTGCTCACTCTACCCGGAGCACAAGGAGAGCCGGCCGCTGCCGGGTGACGAACCGCCGCCCCAGGAGGGGACCGGCGAGGTGTGTCCCAAGTGCAGCGAAGGCACGCTGGTCGGCAAGCGAGGCCGGTTCGGTCCGTTCGTCGGCTGCTCGCGGTACCCGGACTGTGACTACATCAAGAAGGACGGCCCGCCCCCGCCGGATCCGCTGCCGTTCGAGGTGATCTGCCCCAAGAACAAGGACGGTCGCCTCGTACCGCGCCGGGTGCGTCGGACGGGCAGCGTGTTCTGGGGTTGTTCGAAGTATCCAAAATGCGACTACACGACGAATGTCGAGCCAGTGGGCGGTCTCCACGACGTGGACGACGGCCCACTCGCCAGGAAAGACGAGGCAGCGATCTGCCTGATCTGTGGTTCCACGAGCGACACGCCCGCGGCGGACATCGTGCCCGGCCTGAAGTACGCTGGCGGCCCGGCGAACCCCGAGGCGCTCGCGCGTCCGGCGCGCGCCGGACGCGGCAGTGCCAAGACCGGCGCCAAGTTCGGCACCAAGACCGGCGCCAAGTTCGGCACTCGCACTACCACCAAGACCACCACCAAGGCCACGGCCAAGGCCGGTGTTCGCACCATCAAGCGTCCTCGCCCGGTCGAGCCGGCACCGGACGCGTGAGCGGGGAGCCAGCCGGCTCGGCGTCTGACCCCGTCCTTGCGCGATTCCTCCGCTCCCTCGCTGCGCGCGACTCCTCAGCGCACACGCAGCGGGCGTATGCGACGGCCGTCGGTGCCTACCTGGACTGGCTGGCGGCCCGCGCCACGGATTGGCGCCGACCGGGTCGAGCGGACCTCCGCTCCTACCTCGCGGTCCTTGGTGAGGACCACGCACGATCATCGGTCGCGCAGCGAATGGCCGCCATCCGGTCGTTCCACCGCTGGGCCACCCGGAGCGATCTTGCGCCAGGTGACCCATGGGGCGCCATCGCCACGCCGCGCCTCCCGCGTCGCCTCCCGCGCGTCCTGGAGGTGGAACAGGTGACTGCGCTGCTGCATGCCGTCGAGTCCGATCTTGACGCGCCGCCCGGCGATCATCCGGATCGAGATGCTCTCCGGACGGCCCTCGCCCTGCGAGACCGGGCGCTTGTCGAGACCGCCTACGCCGCGGGCCTTCGGATCAGCGAGCTCGCCTCGGCCGAACTGGGCGCCATGGACCTGCGGCGCGGCGAGATCCGCGTCCTGGGCAAGGGCCGCAAGGAGCGCATCGGCCTGCTTGGTCGGCCGGCGCGCAAGGCCTTGTCGGATTACCTGGAGGACGGCCGCCCCGTCCTCCTCGAGCGAACCACGACCCTCGAGGCGCCGCCGGTTCAGATCTTCCTGAATCACCTGGGTCGCCCGCTAGGGGTACGCGGCCTCCGATATCGGCTGGATCGCCTGTGTCGTCGCGCGGGCCTGCCTGTCGGCGTCTCACCCCATACCTTGCGGCACTCCTTCGCGACCCACCTGCTGGATGGTGGCGCCGACCTGCGCGTCGTCCAGGAACTGCTCGGCCACGAGAATCTCGCGACGACGCAGATCTATACGCACGTCTCGCCCGGCCGTCTCCAGGCTGCCTATCGGGAGGCACATCCCCGGGCGCGTCGCGATCCAGCTCCGTGAGCGGCGGCCAGGCTCTCGTCCGTGCCGGGCTGGTGGTGTCCGGCGCGTTCCTCATCTCCCGGGTACTCGGCTACGTGCGGATCCTCGTCATCGGCCACATGGTGGGCGAAGGGCCCGTGACGTCGGCGAATCTGGACGCGTTCTTCGCCGCGTTCCGCCTGCCTGACCTGATCTTCCAGCTCGTGGCCGCCGGCGCACTGTCGTCGGCGCTCATCCCGATCGTATCCGGCCTGCTCGCCAAGGACGAACAGCAACGCGCCTGGCGGATGGTTTCGACGGTCATCAACCTGATGCTCATCGCGCTCGCCGCTCTGGCCATCGCCCTGTTCATCCTTGCTCCGACGGTCATGCGTGCGATCACGCCGGGCTTCGACCAGGCGCAGCTGGACCACACGGTCGAGCTGACCCGGATCATGCTGCTGGGCCCCATCTTCCTCGCCCTCGG
This sequence comes from Thermomicrobiales bacterium, assembly GCA_031421095.1. Classification (GTDB taxonomy): domain Bacteria; phylum Chloroflexota; class Limnocylindria; order Limnocylindrales; family CSP1-4; genus SPCO01. Next base: position 9,609 of record JANONZ010000350.1, on the reverse strand, counting down.
TGCCGTGGCGACCAGCGTCCTCAACTCGGCCGGCCGGTTTGCGGCCTCGGCTGTCGCGCCGATCGTCTACAACCTGGCGATCATCGGCGCGGCCCTCCTGTTGGGACCCACGCTGGGGGTCGAGGCCCTGGCCATCGGCGTCGTCGCCGGTTCGCTCGGTCACCTCCTGGTCCAGATCCGTCCACTTGGGCGGCTCGGGTTCCGCTATGAGCCGCGCATCGATGGTCACGATCCCCTGGCGCGCAAAGCGCTCGTTCTCATGGGCCCCCGGGCGGTGGGCCTCGGCGCGACCCAGATCACGTTCATCGTCGTGACCGCGTTGGCCTCTACCCTTGGGGTCGGTGTCGTGTCGGACTTCACCTTCGCCTTCACCCTGCTGCAGATCCCGCTCGGGATCATCGGTGTCCCACTGGGCATCGTCGTCCTGCCGTCCCTGTCGCGCGATGCGGCACAGGGGCATGAGACGGCGTTCGTGGCCCTCCTGACCCGGGCGCTGCGCCTGCTGGTCTTTGTGATGGTGCCGATCGCGGTGCTGACCGCGGTGTTGCGCCAACAGGTCGTGGAGCTCCTGTTCGGCGGGAGCCAGATCGGCGACCAGCACCTGGCGCTCATCGCGACGACCCTCGCCTCGTTCCTGGTCGGACTCGTGGCACACGCCATGATCGCGGTCCTGGCCCGGGCCTTCTACGCTCGCCAGGACACCTTGACCCCGGTCCTCGCCGCGATCGGTGCCGTCGCCATCAACTGCACCCTCGCCGTGGTCTTCGTCGGGCCGCTTCATCTGGGCCTGAGTGGGATCGCCCTGGCCATCGCGATCGCGGCCTGGGTGGAGGCCACGGCCCTGCTCGTCATCCTGCGCATCCAGTTGCCACATTTCCACCTGACGGGCCTCGGGCGGGTCGGCATCGAGGCGATCCTCGGCGGCACGGTCGCCGGCGCCGCGGCGGCGGGCCTCCTCCAGATCCTTGGCGGCCTCGTCGGGCTGGACCCGGCATGGCCGGTCCAGGTCCTTGAGATCGCCGTGGTGAGCGCCGGTTTCGGCCTCGTCTACACGGTCGTCTCGCTTGCCTTGCGGATCCCGGAACTGCCCACTATCGTCAGGGTCATGACCGACGTCCTCCGCCGCCGCCCGGCCAGGTCGTGACGGTCATCGAGCCCGCCGGGTGGGATCGCTTCGTCGGGTCGCAGGAGCCCGGTTCCTACCTCCAGACGAGTGCCTGGGCGGCCGTCAAGGCGGTCAACGGCTGGTCCGCCCATCGTCTCGCGGTCGACGTGTCGGGCCCAGTGGACGGATCCGCCCGGATCGGAGCGCAGATCCTCGTCCGTCGGCCGCGTCCCATGCCGTGGGGGTTCGCCTACGCTCCCCGCGGGCCGGTGGCGGCGGCCTGGACCCGCGCGGCCATTCAGGGGTTCTCGGCCGCCGTCCGCGATGGGCTGCCGGCTGCGGCGGGTCGTGTCTCGCACCTGCGCATCGATCCCGAGATCGAAGCCGATGGCCCGCTCGATCCAGACGGGGCCCTGCGTCGTGACCTGCGTGGCGCAGGCTGGCGACCGGGCGCCGCGATCCAGCCGAATGCCACGCGGGTCATCGACCTGCGCCCCGATGAGGCCACCCTGTGGAGCGACCTGCGCAAGAAGTGGCGGCAGTACGTCAACAAGGCGCGGTCCGGCGGTGTCACAGTCGTCGATGCCGATGGCGACCGCCTTCCGGAGTTCTACCGGATCTACCGCGAGACCGCCGACCGGGCTGGCTTCCTCATCCGGACGGAGGCCGCGTACCGGGACGTCTGGAACGCGTTCGCGCCGGCGGGCAACGCGCGGCTGCTGTTCGCCCAGGCCCCGGACGGCGAACCGCTGGCCACGCTCGTTCTGGTCCGCACGGGGGCACGGATCGTGGAGCCGTACGGCGGCATGACGGCGGCCGGCGCCGACTCACGCGCCAACTACCTGCTGAAATGGGAGGCCATCCGCACCTCGCGTGAGGCGGGTGCCACGAGTTACGACCTGTGGGGCCTCGCGACCGGCGGTATCGCCCACTTCAAGACCGGGTTCGGAGGCCGCGAGGTCCGCTACATCGGCGCCTGGGACCTTGTCCTGGATCCGCTCGGGTGGCGAGCCTATGAGGCCGCCCAGCGCGGACGCGTCTGGTGGTCGCGCCGCCGCAGCGGGCTCAGCCGTGACGGGAATGCCGCCACCTTTGGTGGGGCCGACTGACGATGCGCGAGGCGCGGCCCGATGAGTTGGCCGATTGGGATGCCCGGACTGTCGATATGCCCGGTGGGCATGTCTACCAGTCGCGAGCCTGGGCCCAGCATCGCCGGGCGTCGGGCTGGCAGCCGCGCTTCCTGGTGGCGGACGACGGCGGCGCGGTCCTCGCCCTGACTCGGCCGTGGCCGCTGGTGGGCGGCGGGAGCGCATACGTGCCGCGCGGTCCTGTTGCCGCCACGGGCGACGTCGATGCCACGGCGCTCGCGGGCCGGTTGGTGCAGGCCGCCGAGGTCCTGGCGGACGGCGGCATCGACGTCGTCGCTGCCGACCCCGAGGTGCCCGCGGGGGAACCCGCCTTCCGCGACGCGATCGTGCGTGCGGGCTTCCACCCCATCGATGAGCTCCAGCCGTCGCGCCATCGCGTGTCGTTGCCGCTGCCAACCGGTGCCGATGAAGCGACTGTCTTCGACGACGTCGCAAAGTCGACCCGCCAGAGGATCCGTGCCGCGGAGCGGGACGGCGTCAGTGTGACCCGCCACGACACCCGGCTGGGCACCGACGGGGTGGGGGAGGGCTTCGTCGCGCCGACCGAACCCATCACCGCGGCACTCGATCGTTTTTACGATCTCCTGCTCGAGACCGGCGAGCGGCGTCAGTTCTCGTTCGGACCGCGCGCCGGGTTCGTGGCCTGGTGGACTGCGGCGCATGCGGCCGGCCACCTGATCCTCCTGGAGGCTCGGCCGACCGGCTCGCCGATCGCCGACGGTCCCGTTGCCGGCCTTGTCCTGTACCGGCACGGCGATCGACTGTCGACGGTCCACTCGGGCGACCACGCCTCCACCCGCAAGGCCCAACCGGGCGCGCTGCACCTGCTGCGCTGGCGTGCGATCCAGCTTGCCATCCGCGAGGGCCGGGCCGAGATGGACCTCGGCGGCGTCGATGTCGCGGGGGCCCGCGGCGAGCCCCGGGAAGGGGATCCGCTCTACGGCCTCTACCAGCACAAGAGGGCGTTCGGTGGCCGCTGGCTGGAGCTGACCGGCGCCCACGAACGTGTCCTCGATGCGCGCGGCTACAAGCTTGGGCGGCTCGCCGGCCGGGCGGCCAGGTTGATCCGGCGATGACCGAGCCAACCATCGCGGACCTCATCGCCGCCACCGAGCCGAACGCACCCGCCCGCCTTGCCGGCCTCATCGCCCGGCTGACCGTCGAGAATCGCCTGCGCGGTGCGCGCCGCGATGGACGCGCGATCGAGCCCGCGGCCATGGCCGACATCATGGTCACCGGGGTCACCCACGATTCACGGGCGGTCAGGCCGGGCAGCCTGTTCGTGGCGGTCCCGGGCCTGCATGTCGACGGGCACGACTTCGCCCAAGCGGCGGCTCTGCGTGGTGCCGTGGTGGCCCTCGTGGAGCGGCCGGTCCACAGCGTGGACCTGCCCCAGCTGGTCGTGAGCGCGACACCGACCGCCCTCGCCGGCGCGGCCGCCTGGTGGTACGGCGACCCCAGCCACGACCTGGACGTCATCGGGATCACCGGCACGGACGGCAAGACCACCACCTCGTTCCTGGCCGTGGCTGCCCTTGAGGCGGCCGGGATCCGGACGGGAATGACAGGCACTGCCGCGACCCGGATCGGTGGTGTCCAGATCGCCAACGAGTCGCACGCGACGACGCCGGAGGCGCCGGCCCTGCAGGCTGCGCTCCGGGCGATGGTCGGTGCCGGTGACACGGCCGCTGTCATCGAGACCACCTCACACGGGCTTGTCCTGGGCCGGGTCGACGCGATCGCCTACGACGTCGCGATCCTGACCAACCTGACCCACGAGCATCTGGAACTGCACGGCACCTGGGAGGCCTACCGCGACGCGAAGCTGATGCTGTTCGAGCGCCTCGCCCGCCGCGAGCCGCCGCCCGGCCACCGCCCGAAGTCGTGGCTGCCGTGCGCCATCGTCAATGTCGACGACCCATCGGCCGGCGCCTTCATCGGCGTCGCACAGGAAGCCGGTGCACGGATCGTGACCTATGGCACGGACCCGGCGGCCGACGTCCGGGCCACTCGCATCGAGGAAGACGAGGGGCGCCTGAGCGTGGCGTACGAAGCCCCATCCGGAAGCTCGACCGTCGACCTGCGGCTGGTCGGTCGGTTCAACGTCCACAACGCACTGGCGGTCGTTGCGCTGGGCGAAGCGCTGGGGCTCGACCCGGCGGCCGTGCGCGACGGACTTGGATCGGCGGCGGCGGTGCCGGGCCGCATGGAGCGCATCGATCTCGGGCAGCCGTTCGGGGTCATCGTCGATTTCGCCCACAGCCCGGCCTCGCTCCGCACGGTCCTCGACCTGCTGGCCCCGATCGCGGCCTCCCGCGGCGGCGGCCTCATCGCGGTCTTCGGTTCGGCCGGTGAGCGCGACACGGCCAAGCGCCCGCTGATGGGCCGCATCGCCGGCGACCGGAGCCGGCTCGTCGTCCTGACGGACGAGGACCCGCGCGGCGAGGACCGGGATGCCATCCTGAACGCGATCGCTCGTGGAGCGGAATCCGCTGGGCGGCGGCGCGACGTGGACCTGCTCGTCATCGCCGATCGTCGCGCCGCCATACAGGCCGCCTTCGAGCGTGCCCGGCCAGGCGACATCGTGCTCCTGGCCGGGAAGGGCCACGAGCGAGCCATCATCGGTCCGGACGGGCCGCAACCATGGGACGAGCGCGCAGAAGCCGAGCGGGCCCTGCGCCGCGCCGGCCACGGCTGACCACCCCGCCGAGAGCCGCTGCTATCCTTGCGACCCATGGCGACGATCACGCCCCAGCCGAAGGCCTCGTCCGACCCCGCCCTCAAGCGCGGGCCGCGTCGCGTGTCGGTCGTGACCACGGACGGGGACGGCCAGGGCCCGGACCTCGAGGCGCTCAGAGCCGCGCTCTACGGCGCGATCATCGCCGAGCACCCCGGCGCGGACCTGGAGCCGGTGGAGCGCGCGTTCGACCTCGCGGTCGTCGCGCACGAGGGCCAACGTCGAGCGACTGGGGAGCCTTACGTCACGCACCCCATCGCCTCGGCGCAGATCCTTGCCGAACTCGGCATCGACACGATCGCGATCCTGGCGGCGCTCCTGCATGACGTCCCGGAGGACACCGAGTACAGCCTGACTGACGTCGAGGAGAAGTTCGGGGCAGAGGTGGCCCATCTCGTCGATGGTGTCACGAAGTTGTCCAGATTCAGCACCCACAGCCACGAGCAACAGCAGGCCGAGAACATCCGGAAGATGCTCCTGGCGATGGCCCAGGACATCCGGGTCGTGCTCATCAAGCTGGCCGACCGGCTTCACAACATGCGGACGTTGCACGGGCTGCCGTCCGACAAGCAGCAGCGGATCGCCCGTCAGACCATGGAGATCTATGCGCCGCTGGCGGAGCGGCTCGGGATCTGGCAGATGAAGTGGGAGCTGGAGGACCTCGCCTTCAAGGCGCTGGAGCCGGAGCGGTTCCGTGAGTTGGCAAAGCTCCTCGATACCCGGCGCAAGGGCCGCGAGACCTACATCGACCGCGCCATCGCCGAACTCACCCAACGCCTCGATGCGTCGGGCATCCAGGCCGACGTCCAGGGCCGCCCGAAACACATCTACAGCATCTGGAAGAAGATGGAGCGCAAGGGCGCCGAGTTCGGCGAGATCTACGACGTCTACGCGGTCCGCCTGCTCGTCGAGGACGTGCGCGACTGTTACGCGGCGCTCGGCATCGTCCATTCGATCTGGCGTCCGATCCCCGGCCAGTTCGACGACTACATCGCGGTCCCAAAGAACAACCTCTACCAGTCGCTCCATACCGCCGTCATCGCGCTCGACGGCAAGCCGCTTGAGATCCAGATCCGGACGCACCAGATGCACCAGGTCTCGGAGGTCGGCATCGCCGCGCACTGGCGTTACAAGGAGGGGACGAAGTCCGACCGCGCGTACGACGCGAAGCTGGCCTGGCTGCGTCAGCTGATGGATTGGCAGCGCGACGTCTCCGATGCGACGGAGTTCGTCGAGGGCATCAAGCTCGACATCTTCCAGGATCAGGTGTTCGTCTTCACGCCGAAGGGCGACATCAAGGACCTGCCGGCGGGTGCCACGCCGCTCGACTTCGCGTACCGCATCCACACGGACGTCGGCCACCGGACGATCGGCTCGAAGGTCAACAACCGCCTCGTTCCGCTCGACTACCGGTTGAAGAACGGCGACATCGTGGAGATCGTCACGACCAAGGGCGAGCATGGCCCATCGCGCGACTGGATGAACGTCGTCAAGACCAGCCACGCGCGGGAAAAGATCCGTCAGTGGTTCAAGCGCAAGGATCGCGACGAGAACATCGTCCATGGCCGCGAGTCGCTGGAGCGCGAGCTGCGTCGGCTGGCCCGGGCGTCGATCTCGTCCGTCGGTCCAGAGCAGATCGCCGAGGCGGCCAGGCACTACAACTACGAGTCGCTCGACGACTTCTATGCGGCCATCGGCTACGGCGCGGTCGGGGCGCAGTCGGTCGTCATGCGCCTCGGCGTGGTTGATGACGGCCAGAGCACGCTCCCGACGGTCGCCCCACCAGAGCGCCTGACCCGCACCGGAGGCGTTCGAGTCAAGGGGGTCGGGAACCTGCTGATCCGCTTCGCGAAATGCTGCAATCCCATCCCGGGCGACCCCATCGTCGGCTTCATCACCCGAGGAAAGGGTGTGACGGTCCATCTCCAGACCTGCTCCACCGTCGTCAACGAGCGCGAGGTTGGCCGGCTCATCGAAGTCGATTGGGAGTCTGCGCCCAGCGCGACTTACCCGATCGCCATCCGCGTGGAGGCGTACGACCGGACCGGCCTGTTGAGCGACATCACCCAGGTGGTGGCCGAGAACAAGGTCAACATCCTGTCAGCCCACGTCGGCGTCACACCCGACGACACAGCCGTGGTCACGGCCACACTGCAGGTGGCCTCCGTCTCGCAGCTGGCCCGGGTGATGAGCCGGATCGAGACGTTGAAGGACGTCATCAGCGTGCAACGGGACCTCGGCTGAAGGGTGTTGACCCTGAGACTTAGTCTAGCTAGACTAGGCCCGTGACCACCGACATCGAGATCGTCAACGTCCACGCCGCCAAGACCCACCTCTCCCGTCTGCTGGAGCGGGCCGAGGCAGGAGAGGAGATCGTGATCGGTCGTGCCGGCAAGCCCATCGCGAAACTGGTGCCGTTCGTGGCCCGCCGCCCAAAGCGAGTCTTCGGGCGATTGAAAGGCCAGATCGTCATCCACGGCGACTTCGACGCCGATAACGAGGAGATCGCCCGTTCTTTCGATGAGAGCGAGCTGGTTCCGCCCGATCGATGAGGCTCCTGCTCGACACGCATGTCGCGATCTGGTGGCTGTCCGGTGACAGGCGACTATCGAAGGCCACTCGTCTGGCGATAGAGGGTGCCCCGGAGGCATTCCTGAGCGCGGTCTCACTCTGGGAGATCTTCATCAAGCAAGACACCGGGCGCCTGGACCTGCCGATCGGCTTCGTGGACGCGCTACGAGACGACTTCGTCGAGCTTTCCCTGACGTTCGACCACGCCCTCGAGGGTCGCGCCCTGCCTCTCCTGCATCGCGATCCCTTCGACCGAATGCTCGTGGCGCAGGCGAAGGTCGAGGGGCTGACGATCGTGACGTCCGACCGCATGCTTTCCGAGTACGGCGTGCCCGTCATCGCCGCCTGACGCCAGAACGGACACATGCCCACCTACCGAGCTCCGCGCGGCACCAGGGACCTGCTGCCGACTGCAACGCCCACCTGGACCCGCCTCGAACGACTCGCGGCCGACCTCGCCGCCCGCTATGGCTACCGGCGGATCGAAACGCCGCTGTTCGAGCAGACGGACGTCTTCGAGCGCGGTATCGGGCAGGTCACCGACGTTGTCGAGAAGGAACTGTTCCGGCTCGCGCAGCGGACCGAGGAGTCCGAGTCATGGGCGCTCCGCCCGGAGCCGACGGCCGGGATCGTACGCGCCTACGTCCAGCACGGGATGCAGACCTGGCCGCAGCCGGTAAAGCTGACCCAGACCGGGCCGATGTTCCGCTACGACCGGCCGCAAGCGGGACGATATCGCCAGTTCTGGCAGTTTGACGTCGAGGCGATCGGAGACCCAGGGCCCGCCGTCGACGCCGAGATCATCGAGCTCGGGACGCGCTTCTACCGTGAGGCGGGACTCGATGACGTCGAGGTCCTGCTCAACTCGGTCGGCGACGTGGCCTGCCGGCCGGCCTACGTCGCCGAGCTGACCGCCTACTACGAGCCCCATCGGGCGGAGCTGCCGGCGATCGAGCGGGGGAGGCTGGACCGCAACGTCCTACGGCTGCTGGATTCGAAGGACCCGGCGATGGCGGCGCTGAATGCCAAGGCGCCGCGGATCACCGACCGGCTGTGCGCCGACTGCGCCGGGCATTTTGGGGGCGTGCGCGCGCATCTCGACGCGTTGGGGGTGTCGTACCGGCTGGAGCCGGGGCTCGTTCGCGGCCTCGACTATTACACTCGGACGGCATTCGAGTTCTACGTCGTCGGTCGTGAGGGGCAGCAGCAGGCGCTGGCCGGTGGTGGCCGCTATGACGGCCTCGTCGAGCTGCTCGGCGGGAAGCCCACGCCCGGCATCGGGTTCGGGATCGGACTTGACCGGCTGGTCCTCGCGCTCACCGAGACCGGGGTCGTGGGCCCCGCGGAAGCGGCACCCACGGCGGTGGTGGTGGGCGCGGATCCGGATGACACGATCGCCCGCCTGCGGGTCGTCACCGACCTGCGCGCGGCCGGCATCGCGGCGCGCGCGGAGCTCGGGCGGCGCAAGCTCGGCAAGCAGCTCGAGGCGGCCGCACGCGACGGCGCCCATTTCGCGGTGATCCTCGGCGATGAGCTTGCTGGTGGCGACGTCGGCCTGCGCGATCTGCCGGCCGGGACCCAGAAGCTCGTGGCGATCGCCGATCTGGCCCGCGAGATCGAGGGGGCCCACGCCACACATCGCCATGGTGGCGGATCGGAGTAACCATGGCTGGGGATCGCTGGAATGACGCCGAGGACTATGAGGCTTACATCGGCCGCTGGAGTCGACCGGTGTCGGAACACTTCGTCGACTGGCTCGCGATCCCCTGGAACGCGCGCGGCGTCGCCACGGTTCGCGGCGGCCCTTGGTCGACTCACGTCCTGAAGCAGATGCTCATCGGGACGCGCCTCTCGGGCCAGCGCTCCGATCGCGGTGAGATCGTCGCCACCGGCCAATGGGAGGCGGTCATCACCCCAGACACGACGGCCCGTCTGCGTGCCATAAGTGACCGATACCAAAGCCCACCTGCTCAGATCGAGCGCCTGGTGCACAGAACTGACCGCTTCTGCAACTCCACGCAACCTTTGACCATCAGGTGCACGATCCG
>JANONZ010000349.1:0-1881 GCA_031421095.1 Thermomicrobiales bacterium | reverse complement strand
GGAAGGAGCTGGAGGGCATCCACAATCGCGGCGATTTCGACCTGTCGCGCCACAGCGAGGCGTCCGGCGAGAAGCTCGAGTACTTCGATCAGGCCACCGATGAGCACGTTGTCCCGTGGGTTGTGGAGACCGCCGCCGGCGCGGACCGAGCGGCCTTCACGTTCCTCATCGACGCCTACCGCGAGGAGGAGGTCCGCGGCGAGACACGCGTCTCGCTGGCGTTGCACCCGGATCTCGCGCCATACAAGGTCGCCGTCCTGCCGCTGCTCAAGAAGCGGCCCGAGATCGTCGAGCTGTGCCACCGGATCAAGGGCGACCTCAAGCGCCACATGATGGCCGTCTATGACGACACTGCCGCGATCGGCAAGCTGTACCGCCGCCAGGATGAGATCGGCACCCCGTGGTGCATCACCGTCGACGTGGACTCGCTGGAGGACGGCGCGGTCACCGTGCGCGATCGCGACACGATGGCGCAGGAGCGCATCCCGCTGGAGGGCGTGACGCGGCTGATCCTGGACCGGCTGGAGGCTTCACGCGAGGAGGGAGGCGCGTGACCTCAAGGGCGCGCCGAGCGCCCCGGCTGATCTCGGTGGGGACGTGGGTGCCCACCGATGCCTGCTACTCGTCCGAGGCGACCTTTGCCACAGGTGCGCCTGTGGGTTCCTTGCCCTTCGGCCAGTAGAGCTCCTTCTTGACCGAGGCCTCGGGGAAGCCCAGATCCAGGAGCGTCGCCTCGGCCGACAGGATCATGTCCGGGTTGCCGCACAAGTAGGCGACCGTGTTCTCGGCCGTCAAACCCAGCTCCGCGCAGACCGCGGCGACGATCGACTCGACTCGGCCGGTCCGGCCCATCCAGCCGGCGTTCGATGGGTGGGTCGGCCGAGACACGGTCGGCACGTAGGTGACCGGGTACTCGCCGGACGACTGCCATGCCTCCAGGAGCGCTCGATAGCCGAGGTCCGGCTCATACGAGACGCCGTTGAGGAAGACGGCGCGGCGCGGGTTCCCGTCCAGAAGCGCCTGGCGCATCATCGCCACGAACGGGGCGTTGCCGGTCCCGGACGAAATGAACAGGTGGATCCGGTCGTCCTCGGGCTCCAGGACGAACTTGCCCTTCGGGCCGATCATCCGGAGTCGCCCGCCGACCGGGAGCCGCCACAGGAGCGGCGTGAACGTCCCTCCCTGGACGAGGCGGACGTACATCTCATAACCGTCTCCGGCGCGGCTGGGCGGCGAGGCCACCGAGTACGGCCTCTGCACGATCCGCCCGTCGACCATCACACCGATCGTCATGTACTGACCGGACTCGAATGGCGTCGGGTCGCCGTCGAAGCGGACGACGAAATAGGCCAGGCTCTCGTGCTGGTCCTCGCGTCGGACGAGCGTGGCGTTGTACTGCGGCGCGTCGGGATCGATGACGCGTGAGTCCTCGGCGAGTTCGATCATCGCGGGTTGGGCCTCCTCAGGTTGTCACTGCGATGGTAGCGACAATCGAGGAGGCCCGACCCCTGATCGCGGAACCGCCGGGGCGGTCGCGTATGTCTGGAACCCCACGCCGCGGCAGGACACCCCCGGGTTCCAGTCGGCGAAGGGCCCGTAGGGGATCGCGCCCACGACGGCGAGCAGTCACGTCGAGCGGAGCCCGGCGCCGCCCTGACCACCGGCAACCGAGGGTCGTCGGGTCACGACGCTACAATCCGCACGTAATCGACCGACCCAGTCGCGGACCAGACGCCGATATGCCGGCCCGTCCGCCGCCCGACCCGGAGGACACGCCCGAATGACCTCGACCTCGACCCCGAGCGCGGACCGCGCCCATCTCGCCGCGAAGCGCTACATCTACGCCTGGGGTGGGGGGAGCGCCGAGGGCGACGCCACGAT
>JANONZ010000348.1:0-7972 GCA_031421095.1 Thermomicrobiales bacterium | reverse complement strand
GCGCTCCTCGCGATCTCGATCATCTACCTGCCGATCATCGCCCGGGTCGTCCGAAGTTCCGTGCTCGTCGTCCGCGACCAGCCGTACGTCGACGGGGCGCGGGCCCGAGGAGCGTCGGAGCTCTCGATCATGCTCCGCCACGTTCTGCCGAACTCGCTCGGCCCGGCGCTCGTCCAGGCCACGGTGCTGATGGGATTCGCCATCCAGATCGAAGCGGCGCTCTCCTTCCTCGGACTGGGAGCGCAACCCCCGACGCCGTCGCTCGGGATCATGCTCAGCGATGGGCGCGACGTCCTGACGCTGGCGCCCTGGGTCGAGGTCTTTCCTGGGCTCGCACTTGCGCTCGTGGTTCTCGGCTTCAACCTGATCGGCGACGGCCTCCGGCGTCGGCTCGACCCGCGCGGGATGGCCCGATGAACGGTCCGTCGCCGAGCCCTGCGCGGCCCCCGGACAGCGCTGTGACCGACGCCGTCCTCGTACTCAGTCACCTGTCGGTCGACTTCGCGGTCGAGGAGGACCGCGTTTCGGCGGTCACCGACGTCTCGCTCTCGGTCGCGCGAGGTGAGATCTTCGGCCTCGTCGGCGAGTCCGGGTGCGGCAAGTCCACGCTCGCCCTCGCGATCATGGGCCTGCTGCCGCGCACGGCCCGGGTCCGCGGCCAGATCGCCTTCGAGGGTCGCGACCTGATCGGCCTGGAGGAGCGGGAGCTCCGCGCCCTCCGGGGTGACCGGATAAGCATGGTCTTCCAGGACCCGCTGACCTCGCTCGATCCGACGTTCGGTGTCGGCGATCAGGTTGCCGAGACGGTCGAGGCGCACCGGGCCGTGACCAGCGCCCAGGCCCGGACGCGCGCCCTCCAGCTCATGAACGAGGTGGGTATCCCGGCATCCGAACACCGCTACGCCGAGCCGCCCCACCGCTTCTCGGGCGGGATGCGACAGCGTGTCGTGGTCGCGACGGCGCTCGCCAATGACCCCGCGCTCCTCCTCGCCGACGAACCGACGACAGCCCTCGACGTGACCATCCAGGCTCAGATCCTCGACCTCATCCGTTCGCTTCGCGAACGCCACCGGACGACGGTCGTGCTCATCACCCACGACCTGGGCGTCATCGCGCAGGTCTGCGACCGGGTCGGCGTGATGTACGCGGGCCAGCTGGTCGAGGTCGCCCCGGTGTCCCAGATCTTCGCGGCGCCGCGCCATCCCTATACCCAGGCACTCATCGCTGCGCTGCCGACGAGCGGTCAGGCGCGCGGCTCGCTCCGGGTCATCGAAGGCCAGATGCCGGACCTTGCCGCGCCGCCGCCCGGGTGCCGGTTCGCGCCGCGCTGCCCAGTCCGTCGGTCGGAGTGCGACCGTGTGCCACCGCTGGCGATCGCCGCCGCCGGCCACGCCGTCGCGTGCTGGAACGATCCGGCTACGCAGGACGCCGCGGCGGCGGGACCTGGGGCGCCTGAGGTTCCGACGTGATCGCCCCGCTGCTCCAGGTCCGCGGTCTCGTGAAGCATTTCCCCGTGAGCGGCGCGCTCCTCGGCTCGTCCGCGGTCGTCCACGCGCTCGACGGTATCGACCTCGATGTCGCTCCCGGGGAGCTGCTGGCGATCGTCGGCGAATCCGGCTCAGGCAAGACGACGCTGGCACGGTGCATCCTCGGGCTCGCGCGAGCGACCCGCGGGGAGATCCGGTTCCACGGCGAGGAGGTCGCTCACCTGCGCGGCCGGGCGCGGCGCGAGTTCCGCCGGCGAGTCCAGCCGATCTTCCAGGACCCGTACGCCTCCCTCGATCCCCGTTGGCCGATCGCGCGCACGATCCGGGAGCCGCTCGACGCGTTCGGGATCGGCACGTCCACCGAGCGCACGGCTCGCGTCACGGCGTTGCTCGACCGGGTGGGCCTGCCGGGCCGGTTTGCGGACCGGTTGCCGCACGAACTCTCCGGTGGCCAGCGCCAGCGGGTCGGGATCGCCGCCGCCCTCGCGCTCGAGCCCGAGTTGATCGTCGCCGATGAACCGGTCTCGGCGCTGGACGTGTCGGTGCAGGGGCAGATCCTCAACCTGCTCGCCGAACTCCAGCGCGACCTCGGGCTGGCCATGATCTTGATCACCCACAACCTTGCCGTCGTCGAGCACGTGTGCGACCGCGCCGCGGTCCTCTACCTCGGACAGCTGGCCGAGGTAGGCCCGATCGAGCAGCTGTTCGGCGACCCCGAGCACCCGTACACCCAGATGCTCATGGCGGCGATCCCGTACCCGGACCCGACTCGCCGGCTGGTGAGCGCCGGGATCCGGGGCGAGATCCCCAGCCCCATCCACCCGCCGTCGGGCTGCCGGTTCCACCCACGCTGTCCCGTCGCGATCGATCGCTGCCGGACCGATCCCCCAGAGCTCACCGCCTTCGGCCCGGCGCACCGGGCCGCCTGCCATGTCGCCAGTCTGCGTCTCACCTCGCCCGGCGCGTCGCCCGTGGACGCACCGGGCATCGCCGGATCGCCTGCTCGTTGACCAATCGCAGAAGGAGGAGCCCATGCCCATCATCACGGTGAACGACATCGACATCAACTACCGGCTCGAAGGCGACGGCCCCGAGACGATCGTGATGGTCAATGGCCTCGCCGACGACCTCGAGACATGGGCCTACCAGGTCGAGGACTTTCTGGCCGCGGGGTACCGCGTTCTCCGCTTCGACAACCGGGGCGTCGGTCTGTCGGACAAGCCGAGCGGCCCGTATACCACCGAGCTCTTCGCCCGGGACACCAAGGCTCTCGTCGACGCCGTGGGCGTGCACGGGTTCCACCTGCTCGGGACAAGCATGGGCGGGATGATCGCCCAGGAGTATGCGATCACCTACCCGGGCGATCTCAAGAGCCTCGTCCTGAGCTCGACGTACGCGGCACCCGGGCCGTTCTGCGGCCGGATGTTCGCGATGTGGGCTGACCTCGCGCTCGCGCTCGGAGTGCCGTTCGTCATGCGCGACGTAACGCTCTGGGCGTTCACCCTCCCATTCTTCGAGCGGCGGGAGGCGGAGCTGGGGGAGTTCGAAGCGGCGATGGCAGCGGCCACCCAGCCGCTCCAGGCTTACCTCGCCCAGTTGAGTTCCATCCGGACCCACGACACGACCAACCGCCTCGGCCGGATCACGACCCCGACCCTCGTCATCGCCGGCGAGGAGGACATCCTCATCCCGGTGGCGATGTCGCGTCGCGTCCACGAAGGCATCCCTGGCTCCGAGTGGCAGACCACCCCCGGTGGCCATGCCTCGATCTGGGAGCACCCACAGCCATTCAACGAGGCCATCCTGGCCTTCCTCGAGCGAAACCACTGAGCCCCCGACCCGTCACCACGAAGGAGATACGATGACCGAGTCCCGCGCCACCGAGTCCCACGCCACCGAATCCAGTCGAGCCGAGGCGCTCGCGCGACGGTTCCTGAACGGCGGGCTATCCCGACGCGACTTCCTGCGACGTGCCGGCGTCTTCAGCGCCGCAGCCCTCGCTGCGTCCAGCCTCGGCGCCGTCGTCGCGGCCTGCGGCGGGACGACACCGTCGAAGGCTCCCGGGAGCAGCGCACCAGTGTCGGCCGGCCCCAAGTCCGGCGGCACGCTCGCGGCGGCGCTCACGGGCGAGCCCGACACCCTCGACCCGGCCAAGTCGGCGATCTACACCGCCACGCAGGTGTTCTCAAACGTGTTCAGCACGCTCGTCGCAATCGACGAGAAGAACGAGTTCTACGGCGTGCTGGCGACGAAGTGGGCGCAGCCGGACCCGAAGACGTGGGTGTTCGACCTGGTTGATAACGCCACGTTCCACAACGGTGAGAAGTTCACGGCCGAGGACGTGAAGTACACATTCGAGCGGATCCTCGACCCGGCCACCGCCGCGACGTCCGCCGCCCTGTTCGGCGCGATCGAGTCGGTCGAGGCGACGAGCCCGACCCAGGTCACGATCAAGCTCAAGTACACGTTCGGGCCGTTCCTCATCAACGTCATCAACGAGGGCTGGATCGTCAACAGGAAGGCGATCGAGGTCGGCGACTCGGCGCGCAACCCGGTCGGGACGGGACCCTTCAAGTTTGTCGAATGGGTCCAGGGCGACCACATCACGCTCAAGAAGTCCGACGGCTACTTCACGAAGGGGCGGCCCTACCTCGACGGCATCAAGTTCAAGTTCCTGCTCGTCGACCAGAGCCGCGTTGAGGCGCTCCGATCGGGTGACCTCGACTGGGCCGACGCGATCCCGCTCCAGCAGCTCAAGACCCTGGCCGCTGATCCGTCCTTTACATACGTGAGCTCGCCGACCGCCGGCATCCCGGACTTCCTGACGCTCAATTGCGCCAAGCCGCCGTTCAACAACATGGCGTTTCGACAGGCCATCGCGTGGGCCGTCGACCGCAAGCAGATCCGTGACATCGCGTACTTCGGCGCCGGCGAGGTCGGCTCTGCCGAGGTCCCGAGCGGCTCGGTCTGGTTCGGCGGCGATGACCCGTACGCCAACGGGCCGGACATCGCGAAGGCGAAGGCCAAGCTTGTTGAGGCAGGGATCACGACGCCGTTCACGATCAAGTATCTGGGGCTGCCCCAGTACCCGGAGCTGCTCAAGACCGGCGAGGTCGTGCGCGACAACCTGAAGGCGATCGGCATCACGATGGAGATCGAGCAGGTGGAGGTCTCAGTCTGGTTCGATCGCTTCATCAAGGGCGACTACGAGATCACGTCGGCCTACCACGAAGGAACGATCGACCCGGACTACTTCTACTCGCTCGTCATCCGGAGCAGCGCCTCGCTGAACGCTTCGTTCTACAAGAACACGGCGCTCGACGCCATGATCGATCAGGCTCGGACGGAGTCTGATGAGAGCAAGCGCAAGGAGCTCTACCTCGGGATCCGACACACCGTGGCCGAGGAAGCCCCGGTCATCTTCGTCCACTACGAGACCATCAACTACCTGATGAAGAAGGACGTCAAGGGATCGACCGTCAACCTGACGCTTGAGCCCCGGCTGGAGTACGTCTGGCTTGATCGCTGACGCGCTGCATCCCTCTCGGGTACCCGCCGGCAACCCGACAAGCTGCTGAGGGCGAGGAATGACTCTGTCATCCGGTGTCGTTCCTCGCCGTCCCTCCGGCGGCGTGGACCTGCTGTTGACGAACGCCACGGTCGCCTCGATGCGGCCGTCGCGGCCGACCGATGAGGCCGTCGCCATCATCGGCGACCGCATCGCGTGGGTCGGCTCGGCGGCTGACGCCCGTCGCGACCTCGGGTCGATCGGCCGTACGGTCGACCTGGGCGGAGCCACGGTCCTGCCCGGATTCATCGACGCCCACAATCATCTGATCCTGTTGGGCCACTGGCTCGACCAGGTCGACTGCTCCGTCGCCGCCGCACCCTCCATCTCGGGGATCATCGCCGCGATCGCCGCGCGTGCTCGAACCGTCCCGGCGGGGACATGGATCGAGGGGCGCGGCTATGACGACACTCGGCTGGCCGAACGCCGGCATCCCTCGCGCGCAGACCTCGACGCAGCCACGCGCGACCATCCCGTCCTCCTCCACCACATCTCTGGCCACATGAGCGTGGTCAACTCCCGGGGCCTCGACTCGGCCGGGATCAGGCGCGACACCTCGGACCCGGTCGGGGGGCGGATCGATCGCGACCCAGGCTCCGGAGACCCGACCGGGCTCCTGCAGGAGCAGGCGATGTCGCTGGTCCCGGTCCCGTTCACGCCGCAGGACCAAGCCTCGCTCCAGAGATCGCTGCGAAGCGGCGGCCAAGCGTACCTCAAGGCCGGCATCACGAGCAGCCACGAGGCCGGTATCTTCAGCCCACCGGAGCTCGGTGCGTTCCAGACAGCCTGGGCGGAGGGCTGGTTGGCGCAGCGGACCTACCTCATGTTCCGGATCGACTTCGTGCCGTGGATCGAGGAGCTCGGGTTGCAAGGCGGCTTCGGCGACGCGCGGCTGCGGTTCGGGGCGATCAAGCTCGTCGCGGACGGTTCGCTGATCGGGCGCACCGCGGCTGTCTCGGAGCCATTTCTCGTCGATCCCACGCCCGACAACATCGGGATGCTGACGATCCCGCCAGACGAGCTCCACGACCTCATCTGGCGCGGCCATCGACAGGGCTGGCAGATGGCCGTCCACGCGATCGGTGATCGTGCGATCGAGACCGTCCTCGACGGTTTCGAGCGGGCGATGGCACGCCTGCCCCGGCCCGACCCGCGTCATCGAATCGAGCATTGCGGTGTCCTCCGCCCGGACCTCATTCAGCGGATCGGCCAGCTCGGTGTCATACCGGTTTCCCAGCCGCCGTTCATCACGGAGTTCGGAGACGGCTTCCTCCGACACCTCGGGCACGCCCGGTGTCAACTGACCTACCCGCTACGGGCGTTCCTCGAGGCGGGGATCCCCGTCGCCGGCAGCTCCGATTCCCCGGTGTCGTCGTACCAGCCGCTGCTGGGGATCCAGGCGGCCGTCACCGAGCGGACCGCGGACGGCGCCGAATTCGCTCCGGGTGAGAGGCTGACGGCAGAGGAGGCGATCCGCCTGTACACGATCCATGCCGCGCACGCCTCGTTCGATGAGCACGACAAGGGGACGATCGAGCCCGGCAAGCTCGCCGACCTGGTGATCCTGGAACGCAACCCGATGACGGTGGCCCCTGAAGCGATCGGCTCGATACCGGTGCTGGCCACCGTCGTCGGCGGCGCATTCGCCCACGAACGGCCCATGGCCGATTGATGTCCCGGTATCCACGTGAAGCAGGAGGGTCCAGATGACAGCACGTACGGGCACGGCGTCCGATCACCGAGTGGCCGTGTCGCTTACCTTCGACTTCGACGCCGAGTCGGCGTGGATCGGGTCGTTCAAGGTTGAAACGCCGTCCGCGTTGTCTCGCGGGGCATACGGCGCCTACGAAGGTGTCCCCAGGGTCCTGCGGCTCCTCGACAAGTATGGGCTGCCGGCGACCTTCTTCATCCCCGGTTACACGGCCGAGCTCCACCCGGCGGAAACCCGGGACATCGCTGCGGCCGGTCACGAGATCGGCCACCACGGCTATATCCACGAGCCGCCACACCTGCTCTCACTGGATGAGGAGCGGGTGATGATCGAGCGCGGCCTGGAGGCCCTCGACAGGATCGTCGGCGTCCGACCGAAGGGCTACCGATCACCGTCGTGGGAGCTGTCCAAGAACACCTTCTCGCTCCTGGCCGAGTACGGGTTCGAATACGACGCGAGCCAGCTCGCCAGGGACCGGCCGTACTGGGTCGAGGATGCCGGCAAGCGGACCGACCTCGTCGAGGTGCCGGGCGCCTGGGAACTCACGGATTCGGCCCACTTCCTGTTCGCGTACAGCCCGATCTACCTCACCGGCTTGTCCGCCCCCTCTAAGGTGGAGGAGATCTGGCGGGCGGACTTCGACGGCGCGTACGAGGAAGGCGGCGACATCTGCTACGTCCTGACCATGCACCCGCAGATCATCGGAAGGCACCACCGGATGGCGATGCTGGAGCGGATCATCGCGTACATCCTGGAGCACGACGACGTCTGGTTCGCCCAGATGGACGACATCGCGAACCTGTTCCGCCGGCGGGAGGCGGGCGGCTGAGTGACCGGCGGTCACCGGCCATCAGCCGTCCGTGTTGAGCTAGATGTGATGCCATAGTGCGTCTTGTCGCAATCGCTCCATCGCGTCCCTGAAGGTCTCGGCTTGATCACGCAGCGCCGCGAGGGCGTCCACCTGTCGGACAAGGGTGAAGCCGACGGAGCCTCCCGGTCGCAGCTGGGCCAGGATGGGCAGGTCCGCGCTGATCACGACCGCTGGGACGGGGTATCCACCGACGGTCTGGTGGTCGGCCTGAAGGATGATCGGGGCCCCTGAGGGCGGCACCTGGATCGCGCCCCACACGACAGGTCTGGAGATGAGCGGCGGGTGCACCGGCATCGCCCGGCTGTCACCTGCGACCAGGCGGACACCGGTCCGGT
>JANONZ010000347.1:0-4894 GCA_031421095.1 Thermomicrobiales bacterium | reverse complement strand
GACAAGAAAAACGAAGGCGGCCGCATCACCTTGATTCTGCTCGATGCACTGGGAAGCGCGATTGTCGCGCGCGACACACCTGAGCGCGACCTGCGGGCGTTCCTTCCCGTCGCCTAGGTTGCGCCCGGATCGCGCTCGAGTCGCTTCAGGAACACCGCCATCTCCCGCGACAGCTTCATCATCCCGGCCATGAAGTGCTGGCCGACCTGCGACAGCCCGTACGGACCGGCCGGTTCGCCCTCCGCCGCGTGCATCAAGGGCGTGTCCTTGACGATGTCCCACAGGCTCATGTGGAGGTGCCCGGACGAACCGGTCCAGCGGTGGTCCGGCTTGGCCATGAAGGTGATGCCCCAGCCGTTGAGGTAGGCGATCTCCTTGGCGCCGTGCTTGAACACGACACTCCGGTCCGCGGACTCCAGGACGTGGTCGTAGCGGATGTTGACCTCGTGCTGGCCGTTGGCCGCTTCGCCCTTGCTGAACTCGATGGGAACGTTGGCGGCGGTCATCTGGTTGCGCAGGAGGCGGTGCAGTGGTTCGGCCTTGGTGGCCTGCAGGAGGTGGTAGTCCTCGTTGTAGTGCCCGAAGGTGCGGGGGACCGGCCAGCCGCGCTCGGCCAATTCCTCCCAGGAGTCCTTCAGCACGAAGAACTCGAACTCCGAGCCAGCCTTCAGGGCGTACCCCAGCTTCGCGGCTTCAGCCACCTGGCCCTTGAGGATGGTCCGCGGTGAGATCGGGATCTCGAGGCCGGTCTCCTCGTCGACCGCGTCGGCGAGGACCATCGCGGTCCCCGGCAGCCACGGCAGGATCCGCAGCTGGTCCCAGATCGGCTCGGCGACCCAGTCGCCGTAGCCGGTCTCCCAGTTCATCAGCTTGAATCCCTCGGGCGTGTTCATCTCCATGTCCGTGCCCAGCAGGTACGTGCAGAAATGGGCGCCGTGCGAGATGACACCGTCGAGGAAGGCCTGGCCCTGGACGCGCTTGCCCATCAGCCGGCCCTGCATGTCTGTGAAAGCCACGACGAGCGTGTCGATCCGGCCGTCCCGGACCATCTCCTCGAGCTCGATGAGCAGGGGGTGCTTCTTGTCGTGCCCCTGATCGTGGTCGCTCATCTGGTCAGGCTCCTCGTTCGGTGGGTGGTTGCGAAGGCCGGCCCGTCAGGGCCGGCCTTTCGCGTGCGAAACGATGTCGACTCAGGCGGTCGTCGCCCCGAGCTCGCCGGCGGCTTGCTCGAATTCCTTTTCGATCTCGCTGAGTTCTGCATCCGTACCCTGGCGGCGCGGTCCGGTGAACCGGGTCCGTGCCCACACGAGGTAGTACACAGCAAGCAGGACGAGGAAGCCAACGACCGTCGCAAGCGCGGCCGGGTTGAGCGGGAACGGGAACAGGAACAGCGGGGTGATGATCAAGATCCAGACGACCGCGACGAACGCGATCGGCCGGCTCCAGCGCCCGAGACTCCAGGTGCGCTCGTTCCGCCATGACTGATCGCCCCACAGTCCCAGGGCGATGCACAGGCCGTAGGCCCAGTACAGGAGGACCGTACTGACACCGGTCACGCCCGCGATGATGAAGAACGGATCGCCGTCGAGGGCCTTCGTCAGGACGTAGATGAGCGCGATAAGCAGCCAGCTGGCGACGCTGATCGCGAGGACCGCGTGGGACGGCGTTCGGAACCGTGGGCTGACCTTCTTGAGCCACCGACTGCCGGGAACCCCGTCGTCTCGGCTGAACGCGAAGAGCATCCGGCCGGCCGAGGCGATCGACGAGAAACCACAGAATGTCATGGCGAACGCGATGCCGACGGCGAGCAATCCGCCGAGCTGGTCCAGCCCTGTGCCCAGGTTGGCACCCAGGATGTAGGCAACGCCACCACCACCTGTGCTGTTCGCCAGCACATCCTCCGGAGTCGTCATCTTGAGGGTCAGGGCGACGAGCACGATGTACCCGAAGATGGCCGACACGGCGACCGACAGGAAGACGCCCCATGCCGAGGCCGCCCGGGCCTGGACTGTCTCCTCAGCCACATGCGCCGAGGCGTCGTACCCGGTGTAGGTCCATTGCGATTGGAGGAGACTCAGGGCGAACGCGCCGGCGATCCCGAACGGGATGATCGTGGCGATCGCTGCGCCGTCCAAAGTCGTGCCCGCCGGCGCGATCGTGAACAGGAAGTCGATCGGGTGGATGGGCTGCGACCCGAGGGCGAACAGCGAGACCGCGATCGCGATGACCACGCCGATATGCCACCACACCGAGATGTCGTTCATCATCGCCACGACCCGGGTGCCGGCGATGTTGAACCCGATCTCGATGAGGATCAACAGGCCCGTCAGCCAGATCGCATTCGTCAACCCGAGCGTCTCAGCGTTCGGATCGAATCCGAAGAGCGGGTTCAACAGCGTGGCGCCCAGGTAGAACGCTGCGGCATAGTTGATGCCGGCGACGATGGAGATCTGGCCACCGAGGTTGAGCCAGGCCGTCCACCACCCCCAGTTCTTGTTGCGCAGCCGACTCGCCCAGTAGTAGAGGCCACCGGCTGTCGGGTAGGCGGACGCGAGCTCGGCCATCGATGCGGCGATGAGCAGCGTGAACACGGTCACCAGGGGCCACCCGATCCCGATAGCTCCGGCCCCGCCGAGGGCGAGGCCGTAGTTGTACAGGATCACCGCGCCGGTCAGGATGCTGATGATGCTGAAACTGATCGCGAAGTTGCTGAAGCCGCCCATCGAGCGGTAGAGCTCCTGCGCGTACCCCAGCTTGTGCAGGTCAGCGACGTCCTGTCGGATGACGTCGTCGCGGGACTTGGGCTGTGTCATCGGTTCTCCCTCACTCGAACCTGATCGCCCAGGCGGGCGATGGGTCGGATCGGTCTCCCTCAGGACCGGATCCGGGTGCGGCGGCCGCAACCCTGTTGGTGCGCCGCGCGCGAACGCGGGGATGTGCGGGGATCGGCTGGGCGGCCTGGGCAGCCGCTGGGCAGTCGGATCGAGTCCGCTGCCGTTCGGTCGCTTGAGACCTCCTCTCCCCACCGTGGTACGTGGGCCGCGAGTCCACCCGATCGGTGTCGACTCGCGGCCGACACGATTGCCGGACTATACGCGCTCTCGCGGAGGCTACAAGGCCCCCGGGTCAGTAGAGCATCGTGGTCCCACTGGGGAAGACGAACTGGAACGCCGCCGACGGGAGCGGGGCATCCGGCCCGAGGTCGACCACCTCGGCACGCCGGGTCTCGACGCCGCCGATCGCTTCGACGAGCCGGAGGATGACGCCGGTCTCGTGGTCGACCGCGATCGAGATGTGGAAGTCCGGTCGGTCGCCGGGGAGTTCGGTCGTCCGCGGATGGTCGCACTCCAGGAGGATCGCCTCTCGACCATTGACGACATCCGTGCCGGTCACGGT
Organism: Thermomicrobiales bacterium; assembly: GCA_031421095.1. Taxonomy (GTDB): domain Bacteria; phylum Chloroflexota; class Limnocylindria; order Limnocylindrales; family CSP1-4; genus SPCO01. The sequence continues at coordinate 1,498 of JANONZ010000347.1, read as the reverse complement.
GCAGCGTCCGGTGGCGAGGACGTTCTGGCAGTACCCGGCGGGATGGACGAACGTGTCGGGGAGGGTTTCCATCGGCAGCGCCGTGATGGGCTCGTAGACGCGCGACGAACCGGGGAAGTCCGGGTCGTGCAGACCGCGGGGGCGATTGCGGAGCGGTCGCTGGGTGCCCAGGCGATGCGGCCCCGAATAGGTGCGTACGAGGTCGCCGTCGGAGATCCAGACCTCGTAGTCGCTCTGCGTGGTCGTCCCGTCGCGGCTTGTCGTGACCCTCGCATCGCCAGGGTGGCGGAGCATGACGTCGACCGTTGCGACCTCCTCGCCGCGGGCCGTCCACGATCGCTCCACGAGCCGCATCCGGAGGGTCGCGAAGCGCGATTCGGCGTCACGCATGAAGTCGAACAGCGCCGCCACGCTCGGGTGGTCGTCGGGGAGTGCCACGATCTGGGGCAGGCGGCGCCCGTCCCGGACGGCCGGTACGGCGGCGGCGCGATCCCACAGGCGTGTATCGGTCATCGCGCTGGATTGTACCCAGCCTGTCGACGGACCGTGGTACGGGGCTTCGCCCGGCTGGTGCGACCCACTATCCGCCGGCCGGACCGCCCCCGAAGCCAGGCTCGGTCATCGCCGCAGGGTCAAGGAGCCGGTCAAGTTCCGCGGGGTCCATCCCGCGCTCGAGCGCGAGCTCGCGAATCGTCCGTCCTGAGCTCAGCGCCTCCTTGGCGAGCTTGGCCGCCTCGTCGTAGCCGATGACCGGGGCGAGGGCCGTCGCGAGCATGAGCCCCTGCTCGACCAGCTGCGGCCCACGCTCTGTGGCTGTCAGGCCCTCGATGCAGCGGGCGCTGAAGTTCGATGCTGCGGCCGCCAGGAGTGCGATGGATTCGAGCATCGCCGCGGCCGTCACGGGCAGCATCACGTTGAGCTCCAGGAAGCTGCCGGTCTGGCCGAACGCGATGGTCGCGTCGTTGCCGACGACTCGCGCCACGACCATGGTGAGGCTCTCGACGATGACCGGATTCACCTTGCCCGGCATGATGCTCGAGCCCGGCTGGGTCTCCGGCAGTGCCAACTCCGCGAGGCCGGCCCGCGGCCCCATCCCCATCAGGCGCACATCGCTCGCGATCTTCCAGAGACTCAGGGCGATCGTCCGGATCGCGCCGTGGGCGGCGATCGCCGCGTCGAGCGTTGCCTGGGCATGGAAGTGGTTGTCGGTCTCGCGAACACTCAGGCCGGTCAGCGATGACAACCGCGCGCAAGCCCGGAAGGCGTACTCCGGATGGGCGTTGATACCGGTCCCGACGGCGGTCCCGCCGAGCGGAACGGCGAGCAGCTCGGCCTGGGCGGTGCGCGCCCGGCGGAGCGATTCCTCGACCTGGCCCGCGTAGCCGCGGAATTCCTGGCCGAGCCGGATCGGCGTGGCGTCCTGGAGGTGGGTCCGGCCGGTCTTGACCACCGGCCAGAGCTCCTGCTCCTTCGCGGCCAGGCCCGTGTGGAGGCGCTC
>JANONZ010000346.1:0-2488 GCA_031421095.1 Thermomicrobiales bacterium | reverse complement strand
AACATCTGGCCGCAGAACGGGCAGAGCAGCTCGTACTCCACCTGCCAGAGCTCGGGATGGCACGGGAAGCGCTGGCGGCAGGCGGGGCACGTCACGTAGAAGATCTGGGCCATCGCCTCAGCCCTCGGCCGTCGGCGCCGGCGCGGGACGTCCGGCACTCGATTCCCGGACGAAGTCCGCGATCGGCACCCGGTCCTGCGCCTCCTGCGGCACGATGATCCGCTCCGAGAACGGGCGCTGCACGGGCTTCGTGGCGTCGATGATCATTTTCGTCGTCATGATCGGGTCGGTCTGCGACGGATCGAGCGTATTGCCCTTCGCGTTCCTGATGATGTCCACGTCCTGGTCGGCCTGGACACGCGTGGCCAGGGCCCACAGCACCTGGCGGTCGTCGAACACGTCGACGTCGGCATCGACGACGAAGACGTGCTTGATCATGTCGACCGCGCCGAGGACGACGAATGCCGCCTGCTTGGACTCGCCGTCGACCTTCTTGTCGATCGAGACGTTGCAGTGGAGGCGGCACACGCCCGAGGTCGGCAGGTGGACCGCGGTCACCGTGGGCACGACCGCCTTGATCAGGTTGTAGATCCGGGCCTCCTTGGGCAGGCCGCCCTGGATCCAGTCGTCGGCGTGGCCGACGAAGACATCCTGGTAGATCGCGTCCGTCCGATGGGTGATCGCCTTGACGTCGATGATCCAGCGCAGGCGCTGCGGACCGTAGGTGCCCGGGAACTCGCCGAACGGGCCTTCGACCTCGCGGACGTTCGGCGGGATCTCGCCCTCGATGATGATGTCGGCGTCGGCCGGGACCATGAAGTCCTCGCCCCACGTCTCCGACGGCACGAGCCGGAGCGACTCCCCAACGACAGACCCAATCACCTCGTAGTCGTCGTCCCCGAACGGCGCGACGTTGAGCGTCCCGAGGAAGAACGCCGGATGGTGGCTGACGATGATCGCGACCGGCGTCGGCAGGCCGCGCTCCTCGTACTTGCGGGTGATCTGCCAGTTGTGGCGCGGCGACATGTGGAGGCCGAGCTTCCGGGGGCCCTTGTACATCATCCGGAGATACGCCCCGTTGTAGGCGCCCGAGTCGGGGTCACGCATGATCGGGGTCATGTCGATGTAGGGCGCCGGGTCCATGTGGTGATGGCGGACGATCGGGAACTGGCGCAGGTCGGCGTCCGCGCCGAGCTGGACGACCTGCTTGACCGGCGCCTCCTCACGCGAGATCACTGTAGGCGCGATCCGTTCCTTCTCCCGGCGGCCGTACTCGAGACTGAGCGGAAACTTGGCCTGGCTGATCGGCAGCCCGAGCGCCTGGGCGCAACGCTCGCGTTCGGCGTAGATGTTCGTGATCAGCGGGAATTTGGAGATCTCGCCGAACAGGTTCTTCGGCTGGTGGAAGATCGCCATCGGGTTGCGTCCGGCGTCCTCGAGTTGCTGAAGGATCGCGGTGACCTCGAAGTTCGCCGGATCGACCGGCTTGTCGATATGGACCACCCGGTCCGGCTGCTCGGCCTCGACGGCCGCGATGAAACGCCTCAGGTCAAGCATGGTCGCGGGGTCTCCTGTAGCGGGGGATGCGCATCGAGGTCAGCGACCGAGCTGCGCGAGCCAGTCGGCGGTGGGCCCGACGACGACCCGGGGAACGGTCGCGAGGTCGGCGAGAGATCCGCCGCCGGTGAGGAACACCGCCGTCCGGAGCTCCTGGGCGAAGGCGGCGATCCAGCTGTCAGCGGCGACATCGCCGGCGAGGACGGCCTGGAGCATCGGCCGCCCGATCCCGACCGCGGTCGCGCCGAGGGCGATCGCCTTGGCGGCATCGAGCCCGGACCGGACGCCGCCGGTCGCGATGACCGGCAGGATTCCGGCACAGTCAGCAACGCACGCTGGCGTTGGCAGGCCCCACGAGCCGAAGGTCCGGCCGAGACGCGCCTTGACGGTGTCGCCGGCGGTCGCCGCGCGGTCCGCCTCGATCGATGCGAAGGACGTGCCCCCGAAGCCACCGACATCGACGACCGCGACCCCGACGTCGCGCGCCCGCCGCGCGACCGCGCCCGAGATCCCGGCGCCGGTCTCCTTGAGGATGACCGGGACGTCGACCGCCCGGACGGCGGCGGCCAGTGCATCGAGCGAGCCGGCGGCGCGCGTCTGGCCCTCAGGCTGGACGGACTCCTCGAGGTAGTTCAGGTGGACGACGAGGGCGTCGGCCCGAATCATGACCACGAGAGATCGCAGGGCGTCCCCGTCGAGGGCCGGCTCGCCGTCCTGGTCGATGAGCTGCGAGATGCCCACGTTGGCGAAGAGGAGCGCGGTCGGCGCCGCGTCGCGCGCCACGGAATACGTGTCGGCGAGCCGAGGATCGCGGAGAGCCGCCCGCTGGCTGCCCAGACCCATCGCGATCCCGGCCGACTCGGCGGCGCGGGCGAGGGAGCGATTGACCGCCAGCGCGTCAGGATGCCCGCCGGTCATCCCGGCGATCACG
>JANONZ010000345.1:0-4700 GCA_031421095.1 Thermomicrobiales bacterium | reverse complement strand
CTGACCATCGGGTCGGCGCTGCCGCGCCGCTTCCGTCCTCCCCTCGATATCGCTACCACCGATAGTCCCGGGGGTACGCGGCCCACAACGGCGATGGTGGCCTCGCGAGCCGGCCCGTTCGTGCGCGTCCCGTGCTCGAATCTCGCGCGGCGCCGCCTCTCGAGGCTCGTTATGGCCGACTATCCCCCCAATTCATCGCTCCCAGCGATATGCAGTGGCTCAACCCCGTGGTGGCGATCCTGGCCCGCATGGTGCGCCAGTCCGTCGCCCCCCTCAACGCCCAGAGGACCCGCCGTATCGTTGCGCCGATCAGCTGCGCACCCATGCGCTGGCGCCCGCAGGGCACCAAGCCTGCGATCGACAGGCGACTCCAGGCGTTCCGCAGATCGGACGATTCGCACTCGCTTGCCTCGCCGGCCGTGGACTTGCCTGCGCGGACTCGACGGAAGGCGGAGTAGCGCCCACCGCCTCAGCGCCCCGCGGCCTCATCGACGATGACGCGCAGTCCAGGGTGACCGCGGAGCAGGGACGCGGGCACGTCCGGTGTCACCGGGCCGTCCAGGGCTGCGCCGAGGATCGCGGCCTTGCGCGGGCCCGTGGCGAGCAACCAGATCTCGCGCGCAGCGAGGATCGAGGCGATGCCCAGCGTCACGCCATGGGTCGGGGCCACGAGCGCGCCGTAGCCGACGGCTGCGTCGCGGGTGGATGGCGCGAGTTCCACGAGCCGCGTCACGGACGCTGCATCCGAGCCCGGCTCGTTCATGCCGACGTGCCCGTTCATGCCCAGGCCCAGCACGACGAGGTCGAGGCCGCCCACCGCGACGATCCCGGCATCTATCCGGGCACAGGCCTCCACGGGAGTCAGCTCGTCCACCTCGAACCGGATGAAGCCTCCCACGGACGGGTCCAGCCGGTCCAGCAGCCCGCGCTCCAGCATCGAATCGCAGCGAGCGGCGTGACCCCGGGGAAGACCGATGTACTCATCGAGCAACACCACGGTCGCGGACGCGGCACTGACCTCGTCCCTTCGCAGCAGCCCGGGGAGTGCCTCGTACACAGCGAGTGGCGTCGACCCCGTGGGCAGGCACACGACCAGCGACGGCCGGGCCGTCAGGCGATCCGCCAGCAGGCCCGCGACGTGGTCGCCGAATGCCCCCGCCTCGAAGATCTCCACGCCGCGACGCGCCGGATCGCCGGTCATCCGCCCGCGACCACTCGGTCCGTGAAGTCGCCGGTCGCCGGGTCCTTGAGGATCAGCTTGTGGCGCCCGTCCGGCAAAATCTCGCGCTTGATCACGGTCAGGCCCTCGTACAGCTCCGGTCGCTTGGCGATGCGCGGGACCGTGTCCCCTCGCCACTCCATCGCCACCGGCTCCCAGGCGCGCTTCTCCGCCGATCGATAGCAGGCGTCCATGATCGCGTTAACGACGTAGCCGTCGTAGAACGTCTCCTGCGGCGCGGAGCCCGCGTCGATCGAGCGGAACATGTCCGTGAACATGTCGACATAGCCGAGCTCCGCGACCTCGTCCCCGACCGGGAACAGCCATCCGGCCGAAGTCTCCGCCTTCTCCGCGATGTACCCGCCGCCGCCGCCGGCCGTGAACATCTCGAAGCCAGTGCGCAGGAAGTGGTTCATCCAGATCGTGCCGTGCGTGCCCGCCACCTCGTCGCGCAGGTCCATGCCGCCGCGGAATGTCCAGCTCACCTCGAACTGGCCGACCGCCCCCGATTCGAAGCGGATCAGCGCGATGGCGTTGTCCTCGTCGGCGATCGGGTGGACCAGCGTGTCCGTATGGCACATCACCTCGACCGGCCGGTTGACCTTGCCCACGAAGTTGCGAATGATCTCGATACAGTGGCAGCCAAGGTCGATGATCGCGCCGCCGCCGGTGAGGCGCCCGTCCCAGAACCAGGCCGAATGAGGGCCGGGATGCGTCTCGCGCGAGCGGACCCAGGTCACGTCACCGATCGCGCCGGCTTTGACCGAGGCGATCGCCTTGAGCGTCTTGGGCGTGTAGCACAGGTCCTCGAGGTAGCCCGCGAAGACCCCGGCTTCCTCGACCAGCGCGAGCATCCGCCGCGCTTCCTCGGCCGTGCGCCCGAGCGGCTTCGTGCACAGCACGGCCTTGCCGGCCTTCGCCGCCAGACCAACGGCCTCCTCGTGGAGGAAGTTGGGGAGAGCAACGACCACCACATCCGAATCGGGGTGTTCCACCGCGGCCTTCAGGTCCGTGGTGGCCTCGGGGATGGCCCAGCGCGCCTTGAACGCGGACCCGCGGTCCTCGCTGCGTGAGTAGACGACCCGGACCTCGTCCCGGCTACGCTGGCCGTGCAAGGTATTCGTGTAGAAGTCGCTGATGAGACCGGTGCCGAGCATCGAGATGCGATGGCCGTCCATCGGGTGCCTCCTCCTGGCCTGACTAGCCGTTGACAGGGTGATGACCGAGCACGAGATCGCGTCCGGCGACCAGAGCCGCAAGTTTGGCGCGGGTCGCCCACCGCGCGGTCTGGCTGAAACCGCAATCCGGTACCAGCGTGAGCCGTTCGGGCGGGACTCCGGCGCCCAGGCGGCGGTCGGCGGGGAGTGCGCGGACGCCCGTCAGGTGCTTGTCGAACTCCGCCGTGAAGAACCCCGCCCGGCGCATCTCCCCATCGCTCACGACATCGATGCAGGCCTCTTCCTGGTCGCGGATCGCCAGATCCACGGCGTCGTCCAGCATCTCGGTGAGGTCCGCCGGCCCGAACTCGCCGCGCTCCGCGGCATCGACACCGGCCACGAACCAGGAGGGACGCGCGTGTGATCCCACGACGCTGGTCAGGAGTCCGTCGGTCATGCAACACCCCCTTCGGTGGTCTCGGCGAGGGCGAATGCGAACGCCCGCGCCGGATCGTCGACGAACAATCGATGTCGGACGTCTTCGCCCAGGCCACGCTCCGCCATCACGGTGCTGAACCCGTCGAGGAGCCATGTCAGCCCGGGCGATCCGCCGTGGACCCGGTAGTACCCGCGCCGCGCGGCGTCCATCCCAAGCAGGATCCGGTCGTCCAGCCCGTCCTCAACGGCCCAGGCGATGAGCTGGAGTGTCCCGTTCGGCTGCTCACCCCAGCGAAACGAGCCGTCGTACTCGCCGAACGCGCCGGAACCCAGCAGTTCACGGTGGTAGCCGCGGTCCACGATCTTGTCCACGTGGCTCAGTGCGATATGCTCCGGGGCGACCCCCAGGTCCATCAGTGCACGAACCTGCTCCAGGGCGCCCGTGCCGCCCTCGCAGTGGGTGAGGATCGGGGCGCCGGTTCGTCGGTGGGCCTGCGCCGCCGCCTCGAATACCCGGAGATCGCGCGACGACAGGCCTCCCTCCGAGCCTGCGACCTTGATCACGCCTGCCCGGATCGTCGTGCGATGGACGATCGGGCCCGCATAGTCGTTCGCATCGATGCCATCTGCGATGTCCGCCACGAACAGGTCCGCGAGCTCGTCCACGCTCACCCGATGACTCCAGTGGGCTGGGCCGTAATAGCGGTCGTGATGGAGCCCGGTCGGGGCGACGATGTTGACCCCGGTCCGGCGCGACAGATCCGCAAGCTTGAGGGCGGATCGCCCGGCGTCGCAGGGCATGGCGTCCACCACGGAACGCAGTCCCAGCGCGGCCGCCGCGGCGACTTCTTGGGCCATCGCCTCGACGTCGCCGAGATCGAAGTCCGGTTGCATGAGGACGGGCCGGCCGCCGTCGATGACCAGGTGCTCGTGCGCGTATGTGACGCCGAGTGCTGCGGGATCGATGTCGCCCAGGACGGTGCGGATGAACGTCATCGCGGCACCGTCTCCAGCGCCGCGATCTCCAGGATCGCACCGTCCCGGCGCAGGCGGTCGCGAAGCATGTTCGTGTCCAGGTCGCGCGGGTCGCGCCCGGAGGTCACGGCCATGCCGGCGGCCGTGCCGGCGGCCTGGCCCATCGCCATGCACTGGGCCATGCTACGGACGGACGCGTGAGCGTCGTGGGTGGCCGAGAAGCAACGACCGGCGACCAGGACGTTGGCGGCATCGCGGACGACGAGCGCGCGATAGGGTATCCCGACTGTCGCGCCGTCGGGGAGGTATTGCCAGACGGTGTCCGCCCCGGCGTGATGGTCCTCGATCGGCGCACCGCACAGACCGATCGTGTCTTCGAACATCCGGCCTGACAGGACGTCCTCGCGGGTCAGGCGGTAGTCGCCATAGACCCGGCGCGTCTCGCGCACCCCGATCCCCGTCCCGAGGGCGACCAACGCCGCATGCTCATAGCCGGGGACTCGGTCGATCAGGAATCGAACGTACTCCAGGGCCTGACGCCGTCCGGCGATCTCGGCTTCCGTCAGGAACCAGGGGTCCGTGGTGTTGACGATCCGGCCGTCTGCGTCCTTCCGATAGGAGTCCAGCCGAGTCATGACCGTCGCGATCATCCCGTCGACCGGCGTTTCGTGGTCACTCCCCTCGCGGCGCGGCAGGGCGTACTCGCCCGACGCTGCGGCTTCCGCCATCAGGGCGTGGAACCGGGTCTTCGAGACCTCGCGGCGCCGCCCGATATCGACATTGACCATCCGGAACGTCGTGGTCAGCGTCTGGGCCGGGTCACACTCACCGGCGGTCTCGTAGCCGAAGCCGGAGAACGCACACAGATCGGCATCGCCGGACGCATCGATGAAGGTCGTTGCACGGATGCG
>JANONZ010000344.1:0-2347 GCA_031421095.1 Thermomicrobiales bacterium | reverse complement strand
ACGACGGCGTCAGCGCCGCTATCGAGGATCCGCCCCGCCGCCGCCCGCGCCTCGTAGACGGTGTGGGCGACGGCCCACTCCGGGACCGGGAGTCCCTGGGCGACGAGCAGCGACTTGGCGTCAGCTTCCTGGATCTTCACGCGATTCGGGGCTCCGATACGGGCGAGCGGTGTGCGGGAGGGTGATGGTACCGCGTCGACCCGACCCGAGATGCCGAAGATGGAACGAACGTCGACCCTCGCCTCGCCATACTCACTGAGCGCGACCACATCGGCCGTGCCGCCGCCGAGGGGCGTGATGCAGCTGGAACTCGTGGAGCGAGCGCGACGGGGCGATCATGACGCCTTCGCCGTGCTGGCAGGCGCCGCGATCACCCGGCTGGACGCTGCCGCCCGGCTCATCCTGCGTGATCCCGATCAAGCCAGGGACGCCGTACAGGAGACGCTGGTCCGGGCCTGGCGCGACCTGCCCACATTGCGCAGCCCCGATCGCTTCGACGCCTGGCTCCACCGGTTGCTCGTCCGCGCCTGTATCGATGAGGCGCGCCGACTCCGGCGCCATCGCTTCGATGTCGAACTGACCCCCATCCACACGTCGGCCGTCGCCGACGGCGTGTCCCTTACCGCCGACCGCGACCAGCTCGAACGTGGCTTCAGCCGCCTCGAGCCGGAGGCGCGGGCGCTCATCGTTCTTCACCACTATCTCGACCTGCCACTGCCGGAGGTCGCCATCGCACTTGGGATCCCGCTCGGGACGGCGAAGTCGCGCCTGCACCGAGCGCTCCAGTCCATGCGAGCGGCGCTCGACGCTGATGCCCGACCTCGGTCGGACGCCACGGAGGGCCGGCTCGCATGACGCTGAACGATGGCTTCGACCGAACCGTCGCGGAATGGCTCGACGAGCAGGCAGGGCGCGGGACGCCCGGCTACCTCGACGACATCCTCTCCCGGACGACGCGGTCACGGCAGCGACCGGCGTGGTCAAGTCTCGAAAGGTGGCTCCCCATGCAGGCATCGCGTCGCCTCGCACCGGTCCCCAGGGTCGTCTGGCTGCTGGTCGTCCTCGGTCTCGTCGTCGCGCTCGGCGTGGCGGTCCTCGCGGCAGGTTCGCAACGTCGTCTCCCGGCTCCATTCGGTATCGCCCGGAACGGCGCGCTCGTCTACGGGGCCTCGGACGGCGACATCTACGCCCTTGATCCGGTCACCAACGTGTCGAAGGCCATCATCACGGGTCCGACGATGGACTCCGGTCCTTACTTCTCGCGCGACGGGTCCAGGTTCCTGTTCCTCCGTGGACGTTCGGCCCTGGCCACCGATCGGCCGACGCTCATGGTGGCGAACGCGGACGGGTCCGATGTGCGACCGCTGACCGAGCCGCTCGTCCAATTTGACTGGATCGAATGGTCGCCGGACGGATCGCGAGTGCTGGTGAGCTCCTTCTCTCAGAAGACGCTCCAGATCCTCGGCGTTAACGGGACCACATCGCCGCAGGTCCTGGACATCGGTCTGGAGCCCAAGCGGGTGGCCTGGCGGCCGGATGGCCGAGAGCTCGTGTTCGAGGGCGTCAAGGCCGGCTCTCACGGCTTGTATTCGGTCCGCCTCGATGGCACTGGCCCGCGCGCCATCCTGCCATCGACGCCCAGGGACACCGACTGGATGGACCTCGCCCTGTCGCCGGATGGCACGAAGATCGCCTACACGAAATGGGTTGATGGCGGCCAGATCCACATCACCGACGTGGACACCGGGCAGGATCGAACGCTCCTGTTCGATGGGACCACCAACAACTTGAACCCGAGCTGGTCGCCTGACGGCAAGCAGCTTGTCTTCCTGCGGTACTTCGGTGGCTACTACCACGTCGCGGTCGCGCCGGCGACCGGTGGCCCCGTAGTCCTGATCGGACCGGCGATGCTCGAGGGAACCGACGGAGCGGTCGCCGAATTCTCCCCCGATGGATCGAAGGTCATCGCCTTCTACCACGCCGACAATTCGACCTGGATGCTCGATGCGACCGGTGGACTGGGCGAGCGACTCCCGGCGGGCATCGACAACGGCGCCAGCTGGCAGCGCACGGCGCCCTGACCCATCCGTTCCCTGCGTGACTGCGGCCCGTCCGTTTCGGCCGCTACAATCTCGGCATGGCCCACACGATCACCCTCATCCCCGGCGACGGCATCGGACCGGAGCTGGCGGAGGCATCCCGTCGTGTGCTGGATGCTTCAGGCGTCAAGTTCGAGTGGGAGGTCGTCGACGCCGGCGAGGCGGTCATCGCCAGGTACGGCACTCCGCTGCCGGACCATGTCCTCGAGTCCATCAAGCGCAACAAGGTAGCCCTGAAGGGGCCGATC
>JANONZ010000343.1:0-10237 GCA_031421095.1 Thermomicrobiales bacterium | reverse complement strand
GATCTGCTGGCGATTGATGCCCATGGCGATCGCCTGGCGGACGCGAACGTCGTCCCATGGCTTGATCGTATTGTTGAAGCCGAGGTACATCGTGTTCAGGCCCGGCCGCGGGGCGAACTGGAGGCTGCTGTCGGCCTGGATCGTGGCGATGTCCGACGTGCCCGGATTGTCGATGCCGTCGACGTTGCCGGACTGGAGAGCAATCAGGCGAGAGGTCGCCTCGTCGCTCCAGCGGAATTCGAGGTTGGGGGTCAGGGCCTTGTCGCCCCAGTAGCCGTCGAAGGCCTCGAAGACCATGCGGTTGCCCTTGCTCCATTCCTTGAGCTTGTAGGGCCCCGTGCCGTTGGGCTGGTCAAGGTAGGTGCCGTTGGCCGCGTTCGCTGCCAGGTAGTCCGAGTCCTGGATGCCGAACGCGCTGAAGGCGATCTTCGGCAGGAAGGCGGCGTCTGGGCCGCATAGCTGGAACTCGACGGTCAACGCGTCGACGGCCGTGATCTTCTTGAGCTGCCCGGTGTAGGGTGCGACGCCGCAGGGCGCCTCGCCGGTCTCCGGATAGACCGTGCCCTCGAATGGGCTCGTGCTGGCTTCCGCGGACGGTGCGGGCGTTGCCGGTGCGGTGGTCGCGCTCGGAGATGTCGCCGCCGTGCCGCACGCCGCGAAGACGAGCGCCAAGGTTGCGGCCAGCGCCACGAGTGGCGACCACTTCGGTGATCGGTTCATTCTCATCCTCCTCGTACGCCCCTCGGCCGGACACTCAGTGCTCCCTTGTCCGGCGAATCGTTTGGGGGCAGTCGCCGAAGCCTAGCATCAGGCGGTGGTAGCCGCCAGCCCCGGATGACGGGTGCCTGGAGCGTCCGGGTCTCCCTTCGTCTGGCCCCGCCTCGGTCAGGATGGCGGGTTCAGCAGGCCCCCGAACGCGTCGATAAACGGCTGAAAGATGCCCGCGCGACCGCGGTGCAGCGGATGCTCGGCGTCCCACTGCACGGCGAACGAGAGGACGACATCGTTGGCATCCAGGGCTGCACCATCGTGAAAGACGACGCCCGCACGGAGCGTGCACGTCCAGACGGTCAGTTCCGGGTTCGGTTCGCAGCCTTCGGCCAGCGCCGGCGAGACGGACGCGCCACCCTGGTCGAAGGCGTACAGGCCCTCGGTCAGCTGGGCGCACACGAGCTGGGCAGCCGGGTTCGTCTCGTCCGCGCAGTAGAGCCCCTTCGGCTCCGCGCGTGTCAGCCAGACGAACTGCCGGCGGTCGCCGGGGGCGATCGAGGCGAGCCGTTCGTAGCGCATCGGCGACGACCGGGCGCCGTCGACATCGGCGCGGTAGGCCGTCATCGACCCGGCGTGCGCGATCGGAATCATCGGCACCTGCTTCCTGATGGCCAGATTGGCGGCCGTGTACGCGGTCGTCCGGGCCGCTTCGTCGGTCGTGGCGGCACCGGCGGCAAGCGCGGCTGCGATGTCGTCGTATGGCTGTCCGAACTCGCGCGACGCCCGAACGCCGAAGTGCGGGTCCAGGAGGTTCGAGGCGTCCGGGATCGAGACATTGCGGCCCAGGAGGTGGATGCCGTCGGCCCGCCCCTCGTCGACCAACGCCAGGAAGGCGTCCTCGGGGATGGTCTCCAGCTCAGCCCGGATGTTCAGGTTGTCGAGCAGTTGTCGCTGGAGCTCGACGGCGACCCCAGTCGGATCGGGCAAGTAGGCGCGGACCACGTCGCGGTACTGGATGGTCGTGTCGAAGCCGTCCGGATAGCCTGCGTCGGCGAGGAGCTGTCGCGCCGCCGAGGGGTCGAACTCGTACCAGGCATCCCCGGTACAGCCGTTCGGGATGGCGCACGGTGAGAAATGCGAGGCGACCTCGGAGCCCGGTGGAAAGAGCGCGGCGACGATCCGCTGCCGGTCGATGCCCATGGCGATCGCCTGGCGGACCATCGGGTTGTCGAACGGGGCGAAGGTGTTGTTGAAGCCGGCGTAGAACACGTTCATGCCGGTCCGTGGGGCGGCCTGGAGTCCGGGGTCCGATCCGATCGTCGCGGCATCGGCCGGGGCGACGTCGTCGATGCCGTCCACGCTGCCCGCCTGGATCTCGGCCAGCCGCTGGTCGGACCCGTCTCGCCAGCGGACGATCAGCCGTTCCGTGCGCGCCGCCTCGCCGCGGTAGGTGTCATTGCGGACCAGCGTGATGTCCGAGCCGCGGTTCCAAGCCTCCAGGCGGTACGGGCCGGTCCCGTTGACCTCACCGACGATCGCCTGGTCGCCGCTCTCGCCAGGGTCGATGCGCGACTCCAGCCACGCGGTGTCGTTGAGCGCGAAAGCCGCGAAGGCGAGCCTGGCCGGAAACGCCACGTCCGGAGCGCACAGCTCGAAGGCGACGGTGCGCTCGTCGATCGCCCGAATCCGCCGGATTGCGCCGGCATAGGCGGCGTGGTCCGGGTCAGGCGCGCGCGCCTGATCGCACGGCGCAGCTGTGTCGGCCGGATAGGCCATCGGGACGAATGGGCCCGTGCTCGGTGCGGCGGTCGACGGCGACTCGCCGTCGGGCGGCGGACTCGAGCCGGGGGACTGGTCTGGCTGGCCGCAAGCGACCAGCACGAGGGCGGCGGCTGCGAGGAGCGACGTGGCCCGTCGGCGCCAGCTCGGTGATCGGAGCATGAGGGCGGAAGCCTAGCACCGGGCGCGGTCCTCGTCACTGTCCGTTCAGTGCCCGTTCTCTGCCGGGAAGTGGCTTCGCGTATGCTCGCCGACGTGCGGACGCTGCGGATCGCCCTGGCCCAGATCGCGCCCCGATTGGGGGCGCTCGCGGAGAACCTCGCGCACCATCATGCGTTGCTGGAGACGGCCCGCGGCCAGGATGCGGATCTCGTCGTGTTCCCAGAGCTGGGGCTGACCGGCTACCAGCTCCAGGACCTCGCCTCGGAGGTCGCGATGCGGCTGGACGACCCGCGCCTGGCGGAACTCGCCGATGCGACGCGCGGCCTGTCGGCGATCGTGTCGTTCGTGGAGGAGTCGGCCGATCACCGGCTGTTCATCGCGGCGGCCCTGCTGGAGGATGGCGAGCTCACGCACGTCCATCGCAAGCTGTTCCTGCCGACGTACGGCCTGTTCGACGAGCGCCGCTTCTTTGCGCCGGGCGATGTCCTGCGGGCTGTCCCGTCGCGGCTGGGCATGGGCATCGGGATCGGCGTGTGCGAGGACTTCTGGCACCTGCCCGTGCCGCAGATCCTGGCCCTGGATGGTGCTCAGATCCTGGTGAACGTGTCGTCATCGCCGGGACGTGACCTGGCCGCGGCGAACGAAGTCGGCCTCGGGACGGCGAATTCCTGGCGGACCCTCATGCGGACGTACGCCCAGCTCACGACCTCGTTCGTCGTCTTCTGCAACCGCGTCGGCGTTGAAGAGTCCATCTCATTCTGGGGCGGTTCCGAGGTCATCGGCCCCAGCGGCCGTGCGCTGTTCAGCGCGCCGTTCTTCGACGAGGGCCTGTTCACGATCGACATCGCGACGGCCGATGTCCGCCGCGAGCGGATCGCCCTGCCGCTCCTGCGCGACGAGCGGCTGGAGTGGGAGATCCGCGAGCTGCAGCGGATCGTCGCCGAGCGGGCCGGGCTCGCGACCGATCCGGCGGCGGGTCTGGCGGCGGGCGTGGCGGCGGGCGTGGCACCGGCGCGCGCGGATCGGAGGGCGTGACGATGACCGATATCCCGTTCGAGTTGCCGGTCGAGCTGGCGATCGACACGGATGTCGCGCGCCGGGTCATCGGTGAGTTCATCCGGGAGCAACTTCGCCAGGCCGGCTTCCAGCGGGCCGTGCTTGGCCTGTCGGGCGGGGTCGATTCGGCCCTTGTCGCGTACCTGGTGACCGAGGCCATCGGTGCCGACAAGCTGCACGCGGTCCTCATGCCCTACCGCTCGTCATCTGCAGCCTCGCGGTCGGACGCGGAGACCGTCGTGGCGGACCTGGGCTGCTCCAGCGAGTTGGTCGAGATCACGGCGATGGTCGACGGCTACTACGGGGCGGACGCCGGGCCCGGTGCGACCGGAACGGACGGCCTGACCGCGAGTGCCCTGCGGCGCGGCAACTTCGCGGCCCGGATGCGGATGGCCGTCCTGTACGACCGATCGGTGACGTGGGGTGGGCTGGTCGTCGGGACCGGCAACAAGACCGAGTCGCTCATCGGGTATACGACCCTGTTCGGCGACTCCGCGTGCGCGTTCAACCCGATCGGCGACCTGTACAAGAGTCAGGTCAGGCAGCTGGCGGTCGCCGTCGGTGTGCCCGACGCCATCATCCGCAAGGCGCCGTCCGCCGACCTGTGGCCGGGCCAGACGGACGAGTCCGAAGGCGGCTTCAGCTACCCGGTTCTGGACCGTCTGCTGTTCTGGCGAGTGGACAAGCGTCGCTCCATCGAGGAGATGGCCGATCTCGGCTTCGCGCCAGCGATGGTCGAACGCATGGACCGGATGGTCGCGGGCGCCGAATTCAAGCGGCAGGTCCCGCCGATCGCCAAGCTCGGACCGCGGACCGCGGGCGTGGATTACCTCTACCCGCGGCGACGGCCGGGGTCGGCACGGGAATGACGGCGGACGGGCCCGGCACTGACCGGGCGACCGGCACGCTCTATGTCGTGTCCACGCCGATCGGGAACCTCGGCGACGTGACCCTGCGGGCGATCGAAGTGCTTCGTGACGTGCCGCTCATCGCGGCCGAGGACACGCGCCTGACGCATCGCCTGCTGGACCGCCACGGGATCGGCGGGCGAATGACGAGCTTCCATGCGCACAGCACTCCTGGGCGTCTGAACGCGCTGCTGGACCATTTGCGCGGCGGCGCCGACCTGGCGCTCGTGACCGATGCCGGGACGCCTGCGGTCAGCGATCCGGGCGCGGACCTGGTTGCCGCCTGGGCGGCGGAGGGCGGTCGGGTCGTACCCATCCCCGGCGCGTCGGCGGTCCTGGCGGCCGTGGCCGCGTCCGGCGTTGCCGGCCCGCGCTGGGTGTTCGAAGGGTTCCTGCCCAGATCCGGCCGCGAGCGGCGCGAGCGGCTCACGGCGATCGCGGCGGACCGGCGGGGGACCGTGCTGTTCGAGGCGCCGGGTCGGGCCGCGGCTACGCTCCGCGACCTGGCCGCGGCCTGCGGCGCGGCGCGCGTGGGTGCGGTCTGTCGCGAGCTGACCAAGCTCCATGAGACGATCGTCCGAGGCCCCCTCCCGGAGCTGGCCGCGGCCGCGGCCGACGGGACCATCCCGGCACGCGGGGAGTTCGTGATCGTCGTGGGTATGGCGGCCACCGGGGTGGAGCCCGGGCCGGCGGGCGGCGATGATCCCGAAGCCGGCCTCACTGCCGCGCGCACGGAAGTCGCGCGCCTCACGGCTGGTGGCGTGGCACGTGGTGAGGCCGCTCGACGAGTCGGCGCCGCGACCGGTATTTCTCGGCGTCGCCTCTACGACGCCGACCCCGCCCGCTAACATCGACCCCGTCCATGGATGCGTGACGACAGGGCGGCGAGACGCTTGGGCACAAGGAGGGTCCAGGGAACCATGACAGCGGTCTCTGTCTCGCGATCTGCGGCGTCGCGGATCCCACTGACATATGTCGTCACGCTCGTACCGGTGGCGGCGGCACTCAACATCGTCGGCAGCACGATCAACGACTCCTTGAAGCTGCCGACCTTTCTGGACATGATCGGCACCGCCGTGGCGGCGATCGTGCTGGGTCCATGGTGGGGTGCCCTCGTCGGCGTCATCACCAACGTCGGCGGGTCGTTCATCAACGGCCCCATCGGCATCCCGTTCGCGCTGGCGAACGTCGCCGGCGCCCTGGTCTGGGGCTACGGCGTGCGCTCGTTGGGCATGGGATCGAATCTGGCCAAGTACTTCCTGCTCAACATGATCGTCGCGCTTGCCGTGTCGGCCGTCGCCGCGCCGATCGTCGTCTTCGTGTTCGGCGGCGCCACGGGCCATTCGTCGGACGCCATCACCGCGGCGTTCGCCCAGGCGGGCCAGGACCTCATCACCGCCGTCTTTGCCTCGAACATCATCGTCACGCTTGCAGACAAGATCATCGCCGGGTTCGTCGCCCTGTCGATCATCGCGGCACTGCCGGCGAACCTTACGTACGGACTCCGGTTGCCGGCCGCGGCGGGTATGCGCGGGGTCATGATCTCCGCGGCCGGAGTCGTCATCGGCGTCGCGCTCGTGCTCATGTTCATCCTCATCACCCCGCCGGCGGCCTGAACGATGGCCACTCCGACAGAAGGAGAGAACCCCATGCCTCCCAAGGATCCGGCCGATGGCGTTCGAACCGTGGGGCCCCGCGAGGGGCTCGGTGCCGGCATCATCGCCCTCGGGATCCTCTCGGTGGTGCTGCCGTCCGTGGTGGATCAGCTACCGTCCGTGGCGGACGGTGGCAACGCGGCGTTCGTGCTGTCCGGCATGTGCGTCCTGATCGGCATCTTCGTGATCATCGCCGGCGTCATGACGTTCTTCGTCAAGGACTGACCGGCTGACGCCGCGCCCGGCAGCGCCGGCGTCCGCCCGGCAGCGCCGGCGACCGACCCCGCCCACGACGTCCTTCGGACGCCCTGGGCGGGGGTTCCCACACTTCCCCGCGATCCGACATGAGGGCGCCGTGGCCGACGAGCCGATCATCTCCATCTCCGGAATGAGTTTCAGCTATGCCCTGGCCGAGCGGCCCGCGCTGAGCGGGATCGATCTTGAGATCCGTCGCGGTGAGTACGTGGCCGTGATGGGCCTCAACGGGGCCGGCAAGACCACGCTGGGCCTGTGTCTCAACGGGATCATCCCGCACATGCTGATGGGGGAGCAGACCGGGAGGGTCCGTGTCGACGGCCACGATCCCGCCGTGCGGGTGGTCCGCGAGATGGCGCGGACGGTCGGCATCGTGTTCGACAACCCCGAGTTCCAGATGAGCCAGATCACGGCCGCCGAGGAGGTGGCGCTGGGTCTGGAAAACCTCGGCGTCCCGTCCGAGGAGATGCCTGAGCGCATCGCCGCTGCCCTGCGCCTGGTCGGCCTGGACGGATTCGAGGAGCGCTCACCGATGGCTCTTTCGGGCGGCCAGCAGCAGCGGCTCGCGATCGCGTCCGTCCTGGTCATGCGGCCGTCGATCCTGTTCATGGACGAGCCCACCTCCAACCTGGATCCGCTCGGCAAGGACGAGATCTTCGAGATCGCCCGCCGCCTCAACCAGGAGGAGGGCATGACCGTGATCGTCGCCGAGCACGAGGTGGAGGTGCTGGCCGAATATGCGGACCGTGTCGTGGTCATGCACGAGGGCCGCATCGTCCTCCAGGGGCCACCGTCGGAGGTCCTGAGTCAGGTGGATGTCCTCACGGCGCTGGGGCTGCGCAGCCCGCAGGTCACGGAGTTCGCGCATGCGCTGTCCGGCGCGTCGACCGGACTGCCGGTCACGACGGACGCGACGCTGAGCTGGCTGGAGGCGCGCGCGTGACGGATGGCGGCTCCATGATCAGCCTGCACGAGGCTCGTTACGTCTATCCGACCGGCAATGTCGTGGCCCTCGACGGCCTGTCGGTCGAGATCGGGGCCGGCGAGGTCGTCGGAGTCCTGGGCCAGAACGGTTCCGGCAAGACGACGTTCACCAAGCTCCTCAATGGGCTGTTGAAGCCGACCTCGGGGCGCGTTGTCGTCGCGGGTCGGGACACGAGCCAGCACACGGTCCAGGCGCTGGCTGCCCACGTCGGTTACGTGTTCCAGAACCCGAACCACCAGCTCTTCGCAACGACCGTCGCCGAGGAACTCGCGTTCGGGCCGCGCAACATCGGCTGCACACCGCACGAGGTCGAGGAGCGGGTCGCCGAGGCGGTCGAGTTCTTCGATCTGGGGGCGATCGTCAAGTCGCACCCGTACCGGATCAGCTTTCCGCTGCGCAAGCTCGTCGGGATCGCCTCGATCTTCACGATGCGTCCGCGAGTATTCGTCCTCGACGAGCCGACGACCGGCCAGGATCACCGCACGACGAGCGTGATCAACCGGCTCATCCAGCGTCTCGGGGAGCGCGGCGACACGGTCATCTGCGTGTCCCACGACATGCCCCTGATCGCGCTCGTCACGAAGCGGGCGCTGGTCATGTGGAACGGCCAACTCATCGCCGACGGCACGCCCCAGGAGGTCTTCTCGGACCGGGCGGCCATGGAGCGGACGCACCTCACTCCGCCCCAGATCACCCGGCTGTCGATGCGCATGCCGGGTCGTGAGGGCCGGCCCGTCGTGCTGTCCATCGCCGAGCTCGTCGCCGAGGTCAGAGACGCCACGCCGGTCCCGCGTTCCACGGCCTCGCCAGAGAACCTGGTGCGTCCCTGATGCAAGGCGTCAATGTCTCCGTCACCCACGTCCGGGGCACGTCCTGGCTGCACCGCCTCAACCCGATCTCAAAACTTGCCTGGGTCCTGGCGGTCATCTTCTTCGCTTTCGCATCGTACAACCCGTTCCCGCTGTTCGCGATCGCCGTCCTGGGGTTCGCGATGGGCCTTTCGGCCGGGATCGGCAGGCCGCTCCTGCGCATCCTCGTCGTCTTCGCCCCGGTCACCGCGTCGATGATCGTCATCCAGACACTGGCGCCCGCGACCTGCTCGAACACCTGCACCGCGGCCGCCCAGCTCGGGCCGTTCACGCTCTACCAGGAGGGGATGTCCCACAGCCTGTCGCTCGTGTCGCGCGTCTTCGCGATGGAGATCATCGCGCTCGGCGTCCTGATGACGACCCATCCGTCCGACCTGTTCGCGGCCTTCGCCAAGCTGCGCGTCCCGTACATCCTCAACTTCATGGTGTCGATGACCCTCCAGCTCATCCCGGTCCTCCAGCGTGAGGTCTCGATCGTGCTTTCCGCGCAGAAGTCGCGGGGCATGAAGAGCAGCGGCTTCGGGTCCATCGTGCCCTCGTTCGTGCCGGTCTTCGCGGGCGCGTTCGAGCGAGTCCAGCAGCTCTCGATCAGCCTGGAGTCGCGAGCCTTCGGTTCGACCGGGGCCAAGACTTCGTATCGGCAGGTCCGGTTCGGCCCGATCGATGCGGTCATCGCTGTCAGCGGCCTCTTGGCCGGGGCGATCGGGACCGTGTTGGGGTTCACGCTCTGGAGCGCCCAGGAGACGCCGTCGCTGGTGCTGGCACCGATCCTGACGGTGGCCATCTTCCTGATTGCTGCGGCGATGTTCATCAGCGTGATCGCGGTGGCCATCCAGGCCATCGCACGAGCGTAGCGGACGTTCCGCGGTGCCTCGATCACGGGCAACGTCGACGACAGCCCCTGGCTGGCCCACGGGTCCATCGCTCGCTTGGCCATGGCGCCAGCCGGCGTCGTGGACCGAGTGCGCAGGGCGTCGGGTTGCATCACGTCGTCGGTTGCCCGCACCATGGGGCGGATTTCCAACCGAACGCAGGAGGTGAGCGCCGATGGATCGTCCCGGGATCGTGGTGGTCGGGAGCACGATGATCGATCTGGTCGCCTACGCCGATCGGCTGCCGAACGACGGCGAGACCGTGGTCGGGACGCATTTCCGCTTCGGGTTCGGCGGCAAGGGCGCGAATCAGGCGGTCATGGCCGCCAGGTTCGGGGCGGCGGTCGCGATGGTCGGTGCTGTGGGTGACGACGACTACGGGACCGCGACCATCGCGAACTTCGCCACGGAGGGGGTCGCCGCCGACCACATCGTCCGGGTGCCGGGTTCGTCCGGCGTCGCACCCATCTGGGTCGATGCCATGGGTGCCAACCGGATCATCATCGTCCCGGGCGCCAATCTGGAGGTGCCCGTCGAGCTTGCCGTGGACGCGGTGGAGCGGCTCCGGCCGGCCGTCGTGATCGGCCAATTCGAGATCCCCCAAACCGTGACTGCGGCGGGATTCGCCGCCGCGCGGCGCGTCGGCGCGGTGACCATCCTGAACCCGGCACCGGCGGCGCCCATCGATCCTGGCCTCCTTGCGGTGACCGATTGGCTGGTGCCCAACGAGACCGAGTTCGCCCTGATCGCCGGCGAACCCCTGGGCGGCGGGCCCGGGATCGAGGCGGACCGGATCACAGCCTTCGCACGGCGGGTCGGGGTGTCGCTCGCTGTGACGCTCGGCGAGCGCGGCGTGGCGCTCCTGCCACGTGACGGGACGCTGACCTGGGTCCCGGCACCGGCCGTCACGGCAGTCGATACCACGGGCGCCGGTGACGCGTTCGTCGGGGCGTTCGCGGTCGGGTTGGCGCTTGGGCGCGATCCG
>JANONZ010000342.1:0-4192 GCA_031421095.1 Thermomicrobiales bacterium | reverse complement strand
GATGTCGTGGCCGTGGCCAGCCTGGACCTGGAGGTCCGCGACGGCGAGTTCTTCTCCATGCTGGGTCCGTCCGGTTCCGGCAAGACGACCACGCTTCGGATGATCGCCGGCTTCGAACGCCCAACCGCCGGTCGCATCCTGCTCCACGGAGCGGACGTCACCAACGTCCCGCCCTTCGATCGCGACGTCAACACCGTGTTTCAGGATTACGCGCTATTCCCGCACATGTCGGTCGGCCAGAATGTCGCCTACGGGCTGATGGTTCGCAAGGTCCCCAAGTCAGAGCGCAGTGCGCGCGTGTCGGATGCGCTCCGGATGGTCCGATTGGAGGGCTACGACGCACGCAAGCCGGCCCAGCTGTCCGGTGGTCAACGCCAGCGCGTCGCACTCGCCCGGGCCCTCGTCAACCGGCCGCGCGTGCTGCTCCTCGACGAACCGCTCGGCGCGCTCGATCTCAAGCTCCGCGAGGAGATGCAGATCGAACTGAAGGCGATCCAGCAGCAAGTGGGCATCACCTTCATCTACGTCACCCACGACCAGCAGGAGGCGCTCACCATGAGCGACCGCCTGGCGGTCTTCAACGCCGGCCGGATCGAACAGCTGGGCACCCCGGCGGAGATCTATGAGCAGCCCGCGACCCGGTTCGTGGCCGGCTTCGTGGGGACCTCCAACCTCCTGACCGGCGAGGTCGCTCGACAGGTCCTTGGTCGGTCCGGGACGTATACCATCCGGCCGGAGAAGATCCGGCTGGCACCGGCCGACGCGGTCCCGACCGACGACGAGACCGCGGCCCCCGGCACCATCCATGACGTCGTCTACCTGGGGCCCGACACGCGGTACATCGTGGAATTGGCTGCTGGGTCACGCCTGGTCGTCACCCAGCAGAACCTCGCGACGACCTCCACGGAGGCGCTCGCGCAACAAGGCAAGGCTGTCCGCCTGATCTGGAAGCGACAGCACGAGCTCCCCGTCGCGGACGGGGGAGTCGGCATCAAGAAGGAGGAGGTCAGCACATGAGGATCCGGAGGATCACATCCCTGGTCACCGCGAGCGCGTTGCTCGCGGCGGCATGCACCACGGGTACGGGCGGCTCCCCGGTCCCGAGCACGATCGCCGCGATCGGCGACGGCGAGGGCAAGGTCACAGTCCTGGCCTGGCCCGGCTACGTCGAGGACGGCACGACCAGCCCTGACGTCGACTGGGTCTCGTCGTTCGAGACCGACACAGGCTGCCAGGTCACCGTCCAGACATTCGGCACGTCCGACGAGGCGTTCACCCTGTTCCAGACAAACCCGGAGCAGTACGACGTCATCTCGGCTTCGGGCGACGCGAGCCTGCGGCTGGTGGGTGGCGGTTTTGTCCAGCCGGTCAACGTCGACCTGATCCCGAGCTACGCGGAGATCTTCGAGGACCTCAAGAACAAGGACTACAACACGGTCGACGGCGTCCGCTACGGCGTTCCGCACGGCCGCGGCGCCAACGTCCTGATGTGGCGCACGGACGAAGTCACGACGGCGCCGACCAAGTGGGCCGAGCTGTTCGACCCGGCCTCGCCGTACGCCGGCAAGTTCAGCGTTTACGACGCCCCGATCTACATCGCCGATGCCGCGGTCGTGCTCATGAAGTCGAATCCGGCTCTCGGCATCAAGAACCCGTACTCGCTCGACGACACCCAGTTCGCAGCCGCCGTCGACCTGCTCAAGGCCCAGAAGCCCGCGGTCGGCGAGTACTGGGGTGATTACACCAAGCAGATCAGCTCGTTCCAGAACGGCAACACCGTGATCGGAACGACCTGGCAGGTCATCGCCAACGTGTTGCAGGGATCCGATCCGCCCGTCCCGGTCGAGGTCGTCAAGCCGGAGGAGGGCGCGACCGGCTGGTCCGACACATGGATGATCAATTCCAAGACCAAGAACATCAACTGTGCGTACAAGTTCGTCAACCACATCACCTCGGCACCGATCAACATCCAGATCGCCGAGTACTTCGGTGAGGCCCCGGGTAACTCCAAGTCGTGTGTTCTCGCAGTCAACCCGGACCACTGCGACATCTTCCACGCCGAGGATACCGAGTACTGGAAGGACGTCTGGTACTGGACGACGCCGGTCGCCGAGTGCCTCGACGGTCGAACGGATGTCAAGTGCAAGGACTTCGCCGCCTGGGTGGAGGCCTGGACCCAGATCCGGAGCGAGTAACTCGGGTCCGTTCGGACCACGGAACCACACGGCCCCGCGGCGGTCTCGACCGCCGCGGGGCCACGACATCCCAGGGACCACGCCACGTGACGAGCCCCGCCCGCAACCTTTCACTGCCCCCGCCGTCGGGTCCACGCCGCCTGGCGTCCTGGCTGCACCGCCGCCCACGGATCCGGCTGGGGCTGCTCCTGTCCAGCCCGATCGGCTGGCTCGTGCTCATCTACCTCGGATCGCTGGCGCTCCTGTTCGTCAATGCGTTCTTCACCCGCGATGCATTCACCGGCGCGACGATCTACCAGCCGACCCTGGACAACTTCGGGCGGCTCCTCGGGGACCCCTACCCGGGGATCACCCTCCGGACCCTGGTCATGGCCGTCGCGGTCACCCTGACCTGCGCCGTGCTGGCGCTCCCGATCGCGTTCTTCATGGCCCGGGTCGTCTCCCCGCGGTTCCGCGGTGCCATGGTCGTGGCGGTCATCGTGCCGCTCTGGGCGAGCTATCTCATCAAGGTCTACTCGTGGCGGCTGATCCTCGCCGAGGAGGGCATCCTCAACGAGCTGCTCGCGCCGTTCGGCCTGACCGGCCCGGGCTTTGGGGACGTCGCCGTCTGGCTCGTCTTCACCTACCTGTGGCTGCCATACATGATCCTGCCGGTGTACGCCGGCCTGGAGCGCATCCCGGACTCGATGCTGGAGGCCTCGGCGGACCTCGGCGGCCGCTCGTGGATCACCTTCCGGCGCGTCGTCCTGCCGCTTGTGCTGCCGGCCGTGGTGGCCGGATCGATCTTCACGTTCTCGCTGACACTGGGTGACTACATCGCCCCGGCCCAGGTCTCGACCACGATCTTCATCGGCAACGCGATCTACTTGAACTTCGGCGCGGGCAACCTACCGCTCGCGGCCGCGCTGTCGCTGGTCCCGCTGGCCATCGTCGTCGTCTACCTGCTCGTGGCGCGCCGGCTCGGCGCATTCGAGGCACTCTGATGACGATCGGTCGCGGCACCCGGATCGTGTTGGGCGTGGTCGCCGCGCTGATCCTGCTGTTCATCTACGTCCCGATCGCCCTGATCTTCGTCTACTCGTTCAACGCCGGGACCACACCGGCCTGGCCGCCGGTGGGATTCACCCTGGACTGGTGGGGGATCGCCATGGCGAACACCGGTCTGCAGCAGGCGTTCCTGACCTCGATCGCGGTGGCCCTGGCGGCAACCGCCATCGCGCTCGTGCTGGGCACGCTCGCGTCCATCGGCGTGTCCCGCTACGAATTCTTCGGGCGGGAGTCCATCTCGTTCGTCGTGGTCCTGCCGATCGCGCTGCCGGGCATCGTGACCGGCATGGCCCTGAGCACGACGTTCGCCCAGGTGGGGTTCCCGCTGGGCTTCTTCGCGATCGTCGTGGGTCACGCCACCTTCTGCATCGTCATCGTCTACAACAACGCGATCGCGCGGCTGCGACGGGTCAGCCGCTCGTTCGAGGAGGCGTCGGCCGACCTGGGCGCGGACAGCTGGACGACGTTCCGCCACGTCACCTTCCCGGCCATCCGGTCGGCGCTCCTGGCCGGCGCCCTGCTCGCGTTCGCTCTTTCGTTCGACGAGGTCATCGTCACGATCTTCACGGCAGGCGGCGTCAAGACCCTGCCGATCTGGATCTTCCAGAGCTTCCGGCTGGCCAACCAGGTCCCGCTCGTCAACGTGGCGGGTGTCGTGGCGATCCTGTTGTCCGTTGTGCCGGTCTATCTCGCGACGCGCCTGAGTTCAGGCGTGGTCGGCGCAAGGAGCTGAGCGGCTACCACCAGCGCCGGCCCTGGGCCACCGCAAACACGATGATGGGCGTCAGGACCCAGAGCATCGCCGCCGCGTGCGTGCGAATCGTTCCCACGAGACACCTCCACCCGGCGCGAGGCCGGAACGGGATCCGCCGGTCGATCCCTCCGAGGAGTGCCCGATCGATACCGTGGACGCGCAGTATCGCCATGACCGCTTAGCTGCGACTTATCAG
>JANONZ010000341.1:0-2332 GCA_031421095.1 Thermomicrobiales bacterium | reverse complement strand
AGGACGGCGAAGAATACGATCACGTCGCCTTCACCCGATACGGCGGAAGCGATCGCGGCGCCGACCGAGAGCAGCGCGGCGCCCAGAGCGAGCGAGGTTCGCATGGCTCGAACGGTACACCTGGCCCGACGCCCGCCCATGTCGCGGGATAGACTTCCGGACGTGTCCAAGCGACGAGGTTTGCACGCTTGGCAGTACGCCCAATCTGTCGGGAATCATGATCAACCGTGACCACCCGTCCGGGAAGCGTGACCTTCGCGATGGCGGTCGGGGCCGCTCACCCATCAGGCCGGCGCGGTCACCGGCGATCATGACCGCGGTCGTCGCGGCTGTCGCGATCGCGCCGCCTGTGGCGCCTCCGATAGGTGCAGATGCTCCATCCGAAACGCACCCCACAAGGGTTCGTGCGTCGGGCTGGCGTGCGCTCAACGCGAGATCACGCCGGCGGATCCTGCCATATGTTCACATGGTTCACGTTCGGCGCGGAAACCATGGCCTGCCCGGAGCCCTACGCCCCGGAGGCGCCGACCGCACGCACCAGCCCACCGCTTCCTGGCCGTCGAAATCGGGGGAGCCAGGCCGTAGGTGCACTCCATGCACGGATGACAGAAACCGGGCGCCGATGGACCGTTCCTGCCAAGGAGCTGCGCAGCGTGGACTCGGCGGCTTGCCGGCCGCCCTCAGCGCACGATGAGTCGCGCCACGACCGGCATGATCCGCTCGACCCACAGCGCGTACTGCGCCCCGGAAGGATGCAGGCCGTCGTCCGCGACGAGCGCCCGATCCGTGGCAGCCTCCAGGGAGATATCGAAGGTGTCGACGAAGGCGATCCCGCGGTCCCGAGACAACCGCTTCATGGTCGCGTTGCTGGCGACGATCCCATCGTGTTGCTGGTGCGGGTCGCCGTAGTCCCCGCCGGCGGGCGTCACTGTGTAGTCCGGGATGGCGACGGCGATGATCCGCTCGGCCGGTAGCCGGACCAACAGCGAATCAAGGATCGCCGCAACGTTCGCCTCATACGCCGCCACCGAAACGCCCTGCACGACGTCGTTGACGCCGATGAGCACCGACACGACGTCGGGCTTCAGCGCGTCGAGGGCAGGAAGTTCGTCCCGGATGAGATCCGCCGACGTGTACCCATTGACCCCAAGGTTGGCTACCAGCGTCAGCGTGGGGGCGTCCGGACCGAGCGCCGCGACCAACTGCTCCGGCCAGCACTCATCGGCCGGCACAGAGGTCCCGATCGTATACGAGTCCCCGAGCGCGACGTAGCGCATGTGCCGTGCCGACCGAGACTACGGCAGGTCGCGGAACGCGTCGATGAGGAGCTGCTCAAAGCGCGTCCGATCGATGTGGATCCCGACATCGGCGTTCGAGGTCCGGCCATCGCGCGCGAGTCGGTACGGCAGCCCATCGCACACGGTCCGGCCGCGGGCCGGTCCCTGGGTCGTATCCAGCGTGACGTGATACGGGGCCACCGCCACGAGGTCCGGGATGGCGAGATGGGCCACGGCCAGCGCGTCGTGGATGGCGGTGGTCGTCGCGCCGGTCCACTCCATGTTCCGGTCCAGGGCGCACTCCGTGAGCTCGGCCGCGATCCTCGCGGAGGTCCCGCCGATGGCGCGCAGCGCCGCGACCGAGTCACGGTCCAGCAGGGCCTGGTGCGTCACGTCCAGCCCGATCATGGTGATCGGCACGCCCGAGCGGAACACGATGTCCGCGGCCTCGGGATCCGCGTAGATGTTGAACTCGGCGGAGACGGTGGTGTTCCCCTCACCGATCGACCCGCCCATGATCGACAGGTGGGCGATCCGATTCGCCAGCTCCGGGTACAGCCGAAGCAGGAGCGCGATGTTCGTCAGTGGTCCGATCGGCGCGATCACGACTGGCTCGGGATGGTTCCGGATGAGGCGCGCCATCAGGGCCACCGCTCCCTCGGGTTCGGCGATCGCCGGGGACGGCTCCAGCCGGGTATTCCCGATCCCGCTTTCGCCGTGGACCTCCGTCGCGCGCACCACGGTGCCGATCAGGGGACCCGCCGCACCCTCCGCGACCGGGATATCGCTGCGGCCGAACGCGTGCAGCAGGCGCAGGGCGTTCTCCGTGCAGTGCCGGACGTCCACATTGCCACCCACCGTGGTGACGGCCAGGAGGTCCAGCTCCGGCCGGGCCACGGCGAGACCGATAGCCAGGGCGTCGTCCAGACCCGGATCGCTGTCGATGATGAGCGGGAGCGGGCGATCCACCGTGCCGAACGGCGCCCGACGCGGTACCGCCCCGACCGGAAAGGCCGTCGGGATCGAATGGACTGGTCCCGCGGCATCCTGCCAGC
>JANONZ010000340.1:0-8196 GCA_031421095.1 Thermomicrobiales bacterium | reverse complement strand
CCCCAACGACGGCAAGCTTTCGCTCGACACGTCCGCGCCGCTCTGGTCGGCCATCCTGCGCGAGGTCAGTCGCGGCGACCCGATCGCTCAGTTCACGCCCCCCGCAGACCTCGAAACGGCGACCGTCGACGCGTTCACCGGACTACAGCCGGGTCCGTTCACGGGCAAGACCGTCGAAGAGATCTTCCTGCCCGGCACGGTGCCCACCCAGAAGGAGACGATCCGAGTCGCGGCGACCGTGGACGAGGCGAGCGGTCTGCTGTGGCAGGACGGCTGCGTGGGACCGATGGTCACCCAAGGCTTCTTCAACCTGTCCGAGGTCGAGGCCAACTTCCCGGCCTGGCAGAAAGCCAACGCCGACTGGGGCGCCCGCGCGGCGAGAGGCTCCGGCGTGCGCGGCGGACCGAAGGCCACGCGGACCTCGTACTTCTACAACGGGTCCTTCCTGCCCTTCGGGCGTTCGTGGGGCGCCCCATTCGCGCCCCTCTCGCTCTGCCCTCTCGCGCCGCCACCGGATTGTGGTGTGATCTTCCCGCCGTTCCCCGATCCGTCGGCGCCATTCCCGGATCCGTTGGCGCCCCCTCCGCCCGAATGCACCCCGGCGCCGAGCGACCCCGGCGGGACGGCAGGCCCGACACCGATACCAGATCCAACACCGGGACCGAGGCCAACGCCGAAGCCGAAACCGACGAAGGGACCCTGAGACGACCGGCATCGCAGCCGTGCGTCAGAGCTCGACGATCGTCGCTCCGTCGCCACCTTCGCCACGCTCCCCTGGTCGGATGGAGCGGACCAGGGGATGGTCCGCAGCGGTGGCCCTGACCGCAGTGCGGACCGCGCCTGTCCCCATGCCGTGGATGATCAGAACCTTGTCGAGGCCGGCAAGGGCAGCATCGTCGAGGTAGCGACTCAGGGCCTCCAGAGCCTCATCGACGCGAGCCCCACGCAGGTCGAGTGACGACGCCACGGACCTGGCTCGCTCCAGGCGGATCTCGCCGGCATTGCCGGTGTCGGTCGCTCCACCACCGCTATGCGGGCGCCCGGAATCATCGTCGAGGGCCGCGATCAGGTCGTCGGTATCGACGGTGACCCGCATCCCACCCGCTTCGAGCGTCGCCCGTTTGCCACCACGTTCGAGGGCCGCGATCCGGCCCTCCCAGCCACCAGATCGACTCCGTGCCCGCTCGCCGAGACGCCACTCGCGGGCGACCGCAGGTTCGGGCGCCGGTGCGTCCTCGGTCGTCGGAAGGCGGCCCAACTCCCCCTCCGCCCGCGCGACGGCCGCGTCAAGCGCCGGGACGGTCATCGTCTCGCGTTCCAGCGATGCGCGGGCGGTCTGGACCTCCGAGCGGAGATCCGCCACGATCCGCTCCGCCTCGACACGGGCCGTCCGGACGGCCTCATCCCGTTCCCGACGAGCTCGCCGGCGTTCTTCCTGGGCGACGTCCAGCGCCTCCACGGCTCGCCGTTCAGCAGTCCTGGCCCGATCCAGCGCATCGCTGGTCTCGCCCTCTGTGGCGCGGATGGAGGCCAGCGTTGCCTCGAACGATCGCTGCGTTTCCGTGAGGCGTGAGCGGGCATCGCTGACGATCGGCTCCGGCAGGCCCAGTCGCTCCGCGATGGCGAACGCCTGGCTGCCACCCGGCAGACCGATGGTCAGGCGGTAGGTCGGCGACAGCGTCTCCAGGTCGAACTCCACGGCAGCGTTGCGAGCTTCCGGGGTCGTGTGGGCGTAGGCCTTCAATTCGGCGTAATGGGTGGTAGCCGCCACCAGGGCACCGGCGCGGATGAAGTGGTCGAGGAGCGCCTGGGCCAGGGCGGATCCCTCGGTCGGATCCGTTCCGGCGCCAAGCTCGTCGAGCAGGACCAGCGTGCCGGGGCCGGCCTGCTCCACGATCCGGATGATCGACCGGAGGTGGCCGGAGAACGTGGAGAGCGATTGGGCGATCGATTGCTCGTCGCCGATGTCGGCAAACAGGTCGCGCCAGATCGGGAGCCGGCTACCGGGCGCCGCCGGCACGTGCAGGCCGGCCTGGTGCATCCGGCTGAGCAGCCCCAGGGTGCGCAGGGTCACGGTCTTGCCCCCCGTGTTCGGGCCGGTGACGATCAGCGCGGTATAGCCGTCGCCGATCCGGATGTCGATCGGGACGACCCGTCCAGTCAGGCCCGGGTGGCGCGCTGAGAGGAGGATCGCCTCGTAGCGGTCTGTGGTCTCGGCCCGGCTGGCACGCATCTCGGATGCGAGCGCCGCCTTCGCGGCCCACAGGTCGAAGCGCGCCAGGGCGTTCAGGGTCTCGCGCAGTCCAGCCGCGTTGGCCGCCACGAGGGCCGACAGCTCATCGAGGATCCGGGCGATCTCCTCGGCCTCGGCGACCTGTGCCTCTCGCCAGGCGTTGCCGAGCTCAACGACGACGAACGGCTCGATGAACAGGGTCTGACCGCTGCCCGAAGCGTCGTGCACGATGCCTTTCACGCGAGCCCGCGCCTCGGCCTTGACCGGCACCACATACCGGCCGTTGCGAAGGGTGATGATCGGCTCCTGCAAGTCAGCCCGGAGCTCCGCTCCGACCAGCGCGTCGAGTCGGCGTCGCAGCCGGTCGTAGGAGACTCGAACGGCCGCCCGCAACCCACCGAGACGCGGCGATGCCGTATCGAGCAGCTCCCCCGCCGGATCGAAGCTGCGCGCCAACGTGGACCGCACCGCTGGCAGGGAATGGAGTTCGTGGCCGAGCTCGCGCAGCAGGGGTCGGCGCTCCTCGGCCAGCATCGTCACGAGACGCGCGGTGGCATCGAGGGTATCCGCGATCTCCAGGAACTGGGCCGGTTCAAGCCGCCCGCCACGAGCCGCCCGTTCGGTCGCCGGGCCGATGTCCCGGGCCGCACCGATCCCGACACCGGGTCGTTCCTGGAGGAGCGCCCCTGCCTGGTCCGTCTCGTCGAGGCCGCGCGCGACGATGACCGGATCGCTGGAGGGCTCGAGCGACTCGGCCAGGCGCCGTGAGGGCGCGAACGATGTGGCCTCCGCCAGGCGGGCGCGGATGGCCGGGAACTCGAGGAGAACGAGCGACCGTTGATCGACCATGCCTGGATCGCTCAGCGGGCCGCGGCCGGACCGGAGACGGAGTGATGGCCGCGTTCGACCAGCCGCCACGGCCGGGCGACCCACGCCTCACCGGCATAGCCGATGCCGATGCGTGCGGTCGTCGCGACCACCGCTCGGGCTTCGCCCGACGGCGCTTCCTCCAGGTGGAGCGGCGAACCCGGGCGACACAGGTCAACGCCTGTCCAGGCCGTATCCAGACCGAATGCCGCGGCAACCAGGCCCGGGCCACTCGCCAGCCGATGGGCCGGCAGCGCCTCGATCCGGGCGGCCTCCGCGGCTGTCCGCTCCGGACGAACGCTGCGCCGACGCATCGTGGCGCGCAGGATCCGGTCGACACGCATGGCCCCGATCCCCTCGAGCGGTTCGACGGCGCGAATCAGCAGCGCGGCGGGCGCGCCGCTTGGTTCGGTCACCACGTTCAGGCAGTCGTACATCCCGTAGACAAGGTACACGTAGGCCAGCCCGGGCGGTCCGAACATGACCCGGTTGCGCGCGGTCTCGCCGAACCGAGCATGCGACGCCTGGTCCTCGCGTCCGATGTACGCCTCGACCTCGACGATCCGCCCAACCCGGCGGCCGCTGGCATCATCCCGGACCAGCCGGGCTCCGATGAGCGCGTGGCCGGCCTCCAGTGTGGGCGCGCTGACGATCGCCCGGTCCAGGACGGTCAGAACGCCGACGCGTAGTTCGCCTTGATGTTCTCGGGGATGAACAGCCCGGTCAGGGCAAAGAGTGCCGGGATGAGCGTCTGACGGAAGAGTTCCGCGAACTTCGTCGCATCCAGCGCTTCCCAGATGGTGCGGAGGAACGGCAGTTCCTGTGGATCTGTGGCGAGGCCCGGGATCCGGAAGAACGAGTCCAGGATGATGATGAACGCGCCGAGGATGACGGCGGCCTGGACCAGGCCGAGCAGGGCACCGATGATCTCGTCGGCGAACCGCGCCTTCTTGAAGAGTGGCTGCGGCTGGTAGAACCCCTGGATGACCAGGGCGAACGCGATGCTCGACGCCACGAAGACGGTCAGGAAGCCGACCATGTAGCTGTAGTCCCTGGGGAATTGGGTCCAGTTCGCGCCCAGGAACTCCCCCAGCGGTGCGGCCAGGTTGGCCGCCAACAGGAACGAGAACAGGATCGAGCCCAGGCCGAGCAACCGCCGGATGGTCCCCTGGGCGAATCCGAGGATGAAGAAGCCCATGAAGTACAGGACCAGCAGCAGATCGACCGTGTTGACCCCGCTCAGAAAGCCGCCGATATCCAACCAGGCCCCTCCGTGGTGACGCCCCGGTCGCAGCCGGGGTCGCGCAAGGGTAGCAGCGCCCGTCGGCCGCTCGCAACAGGACGAATGCAGACCGGGGCGTGACCGGAGTCAGGCTCGCAGGCGCCCGCCCACATCAGTCGCGAGTCCGGCCGCGATGACCCCCATCGCCTGGTCCACTTCGCCGTCCGCAAGCGTGCGGTCGTCGGTCGCGAAGGTCAGCCGCCAGGCGAGGCTCTTGTCCGACTGGTCGAGCGGCCGTCCACGATAGACGTCGAACAACTCGATGGAGCGCAGGAGCTCGCCGCCATGGTGGCGGATCGAGTCGGCCACGGCCCCTGCCGCGATGGCGCCGGTGACGACGACGGCGAGGTCGCGGTCGACAGCAGGGTAGCGCGACGGCGTTGATCCGAGGGGAACGGGCAGGCGACCGGACGCCAGCCCGGCGATCGCCAGCTCGGCGACGATGATCCGATCGGCCCGCAGGTCGAGCCGCTCGATCCGACCGGGATGGAGCTCCCCGACGCGGCCCACAAGGTCCCCCCCGGCGTCCACGCGGGCGGTCCGACCCGGATGCAGACTCGGATCGCCCGGCAGTGGCGTGTAGGTCGGCACGGGCAGGCCCAGGCGCTGGCAGAGCAGTTCGATCACGCCCTTGGCATCGTCAAGGTCGTACGGGCGTGCCGGCCGGTTCCACGCCGCGGGCTCCGCAGACCCGGTCAGCGCAAACCCAAGGCGCCACCATTCGTGCGTGGTCTGCGCGTCGATGGCGCCGTAACCCTTGCCGATCTCGTACACAGCCACGTCGTCACGCCCGTGGCGAAGGTTCGTCGAGACGACCTCCAGCAGGCTGCCGAGCAGACTCTGGCGCAGGACGGAGTGCTGGCTGGAGAGTGGATTCGTGACACTGATCGGGCGACCGGCGGCCCGCTGATCCGGCTCGGATGTGGGGGCGCCGTCATCTGGCACCGCAAACAGTTCGATCATGCGCGGCGAGACCAGCGCCGGCGTGACGACCTCGCTGAGCCCGGCCCCCACGAGCATCTCCCGGATCGCGTCGCGGACCTCCATCGGCTCGTGGCGATGCGCCGGCATGGCGGTGCGCGGCAAGGTGGACGGCACAGTCTCATAGCCGCGGACCCGGATGACCTCTTCGGCGATGTCCGCCTCGACGACCAGATCGCGGCGCCAGGTCGGCACGGTCGCGAGCCAGGTCTCGGCCTCACCGCTATCGACGACGAGCGACTTCGACCCGGCCGCAACCACGATCCGGGTGCCGCTCGGTGCGGGTTGCGCCTCGATCCCGACGCGGGCGAGGAGATCGCGCTGCTCGTCGGCGTTGAGCTCGGTCCCGAGCAGGCGATCGATCCGAGCCGGCCGGTACGCAACGCGCGCCGGCGGTGGTTCGACCGGGTTGGTGTCGACCGCGCCCGGCGCGATGGTCCCGCCAGCCCACTCGGACACGAGACGGGCGGCCCGGTCCGCGCCGATCCGGGCGAGGCGGGACTCCAGGCCCTTCTCGAAGCGCAGGCTGGCATCGGAACGCAGGGCGTAGCGGAACGCCGTCTGGCGGATGTTCACAGGGTCGAAGATCGCCGATTCGACGATGACCTCCGTCGTCCCCTCCCCGACCTCCGACCCGGCGCCACCCATGACGCCCGCGATCGCGATGGGCCCGACCCGATCGGCGATGACCAGGGTCTCGGCATCAAGCACGCGCTCGACATGGTCGAGCGTCTCGAGTCGTTCGCCGTCGCGCGCGCGCCGAACGAGGATCCGGCCTTCGTGCACGCCCGCCGCATCGAATGTGTGGATCGGCTTGCCGAGCTCCACCATGACGTAGTTGGAGGCGTCGACGACGTTGCTGATCGGCCGCTGGCCTGCGGCCAACAGGCGCATCTGGACCCAGTCCGGCGACGGCCCGACCCGGACGCCGCTCACCCAGCGGCCGACGAAGCGCGGACAGAGCTCGGGATCGAGGACCTCGACCTGCAGGCGCTCCGCGGTATGACGGCCCGACTCGACCACGTCGGTCGGTGGCAGGCGCAGTGGCCCGCCGGTCACGGCTGCCACCTCTCGGGCGAGCCCGACGATCGAGAGGGCGTCGCCGCGGTTCGGTTTGACGTCGATGTCGAGGACGACGTCGCCATAAAGCTCTGTCAGTGGACGGCCGATCGGCGTCCCCGGGGACAGGATGAGGATCCCGTCGGCATCGGCGGTCAGCCCGAGTTCGTCGCCCGAGCACAGCATCCCGTTGCTGACGACGCCCATCTTCTCAGTCCGCTCGATGCGCCGGTCCCCGGGCAGGATCGCGCCGGGCAGGGCCACCGGGACTCGCTGGCCGGGCGCGATGTTGGTCGCGCCACAGACGATGTCGAGCGGTTCGCCGGAGCCCACGTCGACACGGGTCAGCGACAACCGGTCAGCGCGCGGATGGCGCTCGACGGTGAGCAGCTCCCCCACCACGACATTGCGCCAGTCCGCACCCCACGTCTCGAGCCCCCTGACCTCCATGCCCAGCAGGGTCAGTCGTTCGGCCAGGGCTTCCGGACTCAGGTCGACGTCGACGAATTCACGCAGCCAGGAGAGTGGCACTCTCATCGGAACTGCTCCAGGAACCGCAGGTCGTTGTCCAGAAAGAGGCGCAGGTCC
This sequence comes from Thermomicrobiales bacterium, assembly GCA_031421095.1. Classification (GTDB taxonomy): domain Bacteria; phylum Chloroflexota; class Limnocylindria; order Limnocylindrales; family CSP1-4; genus SPCO01. The sequence continues at coordinate 1,186 of JANONZ010000340.1, read as the reverse complement.
GTGATCCCGTGCTTGAGCATCTTGATCCGTTCCGGACCCATCCCGAACGCGAAGCCCTGGTAGCGCTCCGGATCCAGGCCACCGTACTGGAGCACGACCGGGTGGATCATGCCAGCGCCCAAAATCGTCATCCAGCCGCTTCTGCCACAGGCCGGGCAGCCGGATCCGCCGCACACCAGGCATTCGACGTCGAACGCGACCGACGGTTCCGTGAACGGGTAGTAACCGGGCCGGAAACGGGTTCGTTTATCCGCGCCGAACATCGCCTTGGCGAACTGGTCGAGCAGGCCCTTGAGGTCGGCCATCGTCGTGCCCTCATCGATCATGAGGCCCTCCACCTGGAAGAACTCCGAGGCGTGCGATGCGTCGATCGACTCGTAGCGAAAGCAGCGGCCAGGGAGGAGCGCCCGGATCGGCGGCGTGGTCGACTGCATGACCCGGATCTGACCCGGCGACGTGTGGGTCCGCAGGAGTCGGCCCTCGACATCCAGGTACAGCGTGTCCCACAGATCCCGGGCGGGATGGTCCGGTGGGATGTTCAACATCTGGAAGTTCGTGAGATCGCCCTCGATCTCGGGGCTCTCATACGATATGAAACCGAACTGGCCGAAGATCTCGGCGATCTCGCGCATCCCCTGGATGCTGGGGTGGAGCGTCCCTCGCTTGATCGGCCGGCCTGGCGTCGTGACATCGCTGGTTTCGGCAACCAGGCGATCCGTCAGTGCCGCGCCACGCAGAGTCGCGCCGCGCTCCGCGAGGGCGGCCTCGATGGCGCTGCGGACGACATTGGCGACGCCGCCCACGCGGGGACGGTCATCCGGCTGGAGCGCGCCGATCCCGCGGAGGACGCCGGTCAGGCTGCCCTTCTTGCCCAGTACGTCCACGTTGAGCGTTTCGAGGGACGCGACATCAGCGCTCGCCTGGATCGCGGCCAGCGACTCGTCACGCAGCGTCTCCAACTCTCGGGTCAGGTCCGACAGGTCCACGGGGCCTCTTCGTATGTTGCGCTAACCGTGAATCGCGAGCCCTCGACCGTCCATCGACGTCGAGGGCTCCGCTTCGGGTGATCGTCGGCGGTTGCCGGCCGGCGTCAGACGCCCTTGGCGAGCTCAGCGATCCGACCGAAGGCGGCCGAGTCGCGGATGGCCAGGTCGGCCAGGATCTTGCGGTCGATCTCCACCTCGGC
>JANONZ010000339.1:0-13965 GCA_031421095.1 Thermomicrobiales bacterium | reverse complement strand
GGGACGAGACCCGCGAGGAGCTCGCGCATCGCCGCTTCCGGCAGTGGCTCCAGGTAGACCGACACGAAGTTGCGCTTCCCGGCGCCCCAGTCCGAGCGACGCTCGAGTAAGTCGGGCCGAGCGAGGGTGACGACGTAGATCGGGACACCCTTCGACCACTCGAGGACGTGATCGATGAAGTCGAGGAGCCCGGTGTCGGCGTTATGGAGGTCCTCGAAGACCATGACAACGGGGGCGGACGCAGCGAGGCGCTCGAAGAACGTCCGCCAGGCTGCGAACAGCTGCTCTGCGGCGATCCCGGACTCGAGGCCGAGAAGGGCGAGGAGGGCGGGTTCGATCCAGCGGCGTTCCTCGGCATCGGGGACGTGCGTCGCCAGGGTCTCGGCGACCCTCGCCCGGGTCGTCCGCTCGTCATCCGCCTCGAGCAGCCCGACTCGGCCGCGGACCATCTCGCCCAAGGCCCAGAAACTGATCCCGTCGCCGTAGGCGGGCGAGCGTCCGTCGTGCCACCACACTCGATCCGCCAACCCATCGGCGTACTTGAGGAACTCCCAGGCGAGCCGGGTCTTGCCGATGCCGGCCGGGCCGATGACCGACACCAGCCGGGCGCGTTTCTCGCGACTTGTCGCGTGGAACAGGTCCTTCAAGAGGCGGAGCTCGTCCTCCCGGCCAACGAATGGCGCCTCGAGTGTCTCGGAGCGGTTCCGGCCGCCGACTTCCGCCACGACCCGCAGGGCGCGCCAGGCTGGCACAGGCGCGGCCTTGCCCTTGAGTGCCTGCTCGCCGGCCTCCTCGAAGACGATCGCCCGCGATGCGGCGCGCTGCGTCGCCTCGCCCACGAGTACGGTGCCAACGGAAGCAACCGATTGGAGCCGGCTCGCGGTGTTGACGAGGTCGCCCGCCACCATGCCCTGGTTCGTCGCCCCGAGCGTGACCGCAGCCTCGCCCGTCAACACGCCGGCCCTGGCCTCGATCATGGGCCCGAGGGTCCTCACCGCGTCGACGAGCTCCAGGCCCGCTCGGACGGCTCGCTCTGCGTCATCCTCATGCGCGAGCGGCGCTCCCCACACCGCCATCACGGCGTCGCCGATGAACTTCTCCACCGTCCCGCCATAGCGACCGACGATGTCCCGGGCGAGGTCGAAATAGCGGCTCAGCAGCTCCCGGGTCTCCTCCGCGTCGCGGCCCTCGGCAAACGACGTGAACCCGACGAGATCGGCGAAGAGGATCGTGACGAGGCGGCGTTCAGCGACAGGCGTGGCCGATGACCGGGGTGACCCTTCGGCGCCGCGGTCGGAAGACGCGCCTGCCAGACTCGTGCCGCACCCGCCGCAGAACCTGCGCCCGGGCGGGTTCGACGCACCGCATGCCTGGCAGGCCGCGGCCAGTCGTGCGCCGCATTCGCCGCAGAACTTCTGATCGGCCTCGTTCGCGGACCCACAATTCGAGCAGATCATTCGACCCTTCCGCGCTCCATCGTTCGCGAAGGGTATCAAACGGAGGCACGGATATCACCTGGAACGCGGCTCACGACCCATCCAGCCCAGCTTCGGTCGAGCCACAGGGCGGCGTCGACAGCGGCCGCGCCTACCCGGTGACCGCCGGTCTGATGTTCTGGTTGAAGCGGAACGCATTGTCCGGGTCGTACGTCCGTTTGATCGCCGCCAGCTTGTCGAAGTTGTCGCCGTAGGACCGCCGCACCAGGTCCTCGTTTCCTTCGCCCAACCCAGCGAAGTTCAAGTAGATGCGTCCTTGGCACGAGTACGGCGTCAGGCGACCCCAGAAGTCTCGGGTCCAGGCGATGTTGGTCGCGTCGTCCTCGGGCATATCCCAGATCGAGTCGATGGAGACCATGTAGGGCATCGACCGGTCGCCGAAGGCCGTATCGGCGGCGCCGACGGCGGCCGTGGCGCCGCCGAAGTTCCAGATCGACGAGAGCGTGTTGGGCGACGGCGGACGTGCGTTCCGCTCGAGGATGAGATCGATGACCTCGTCGGTCAGGCCACTCAGGTACTGGCTCTTCCAGTAACACCGGTGTTGACCGAATGGGATGACATTGTCGAACAGTCGCTGGACAGCGCAGTAGTCCATCTGGCCCGAGAAGTCGGTCACCAGCTCGGCCAGCTCACGCAGGGGCTGGAGCAGGGCTTCGCCCTCGTCGGCATCGCCCGCGAAGACGGCGGCCATGGTGTAGACGCGCTTCCCCCAGGAGGCTTCCGGATACCCGGGATCGCTAGGGATGGTCGAGAACTCGATGAGCGACCCGACACGGTCGTTCTTGTCGGCAAGGAACTCGCGCCAGAAACGGATCGGCGCGCTGCCGGCTTCGATCGGGTAGACCGGGCCACAGAACATCACCTTCGGGCCCACCGAGTGGAGCGCGAACTCGAACTTCGTGACCACGCCGAAATTGCCGCCGCCGCCCTTGAGCGCCCAGAGCAGATCGGCGTTCTCGTCCGGGCTGGCGTGGACCAGACGCCCGTCCGCGATGACGACGTCCGCCGCGACGAGATTGTCGATGCACAGACCGTAGGCACTCCTGAGCCAGCCGATGCCGCCGCTGAGTGTGAGACCCCCGACGCCGGTGTCGGAGATCAGCCCGCCGGGCGTCGCCAGACCGAAGACCTGGGTCGCCGAATCCACATCTCCCCAGGTGGCCCCGCCTTCGACCCAGGCCCGCCGCCGTTCGGGATCCACCCGCACGCCACGCATGGCCGACAGGTCGATCATCACGCCGGCGTCGCCTACCGCGTGCCCAGCAACGTTGTGCGCGCCGCCACGAACGGAGATCGGCAACTGGTGCGCGCGGGCGAATGTCACGGCGGTGACCACATCAGCGGTGCCGTTCGACCGGATGATGACCGAAGGGCGGCGGTCGATCATGGCGTTCCACACGGCGCGAGCGCCATCGTAGCCCGCATCGGCAGGTGTGAAGACCTCGCCGAGAATGGAGGCGCGCAGCTCCTCCATCGCCTGATCGTCCATCACTTTGCCTCCACTCGTCGCTGCCATCGATGCGATCACCGAAGTCTGTCGGGTCATGTATCATGCTTCTAGAGGCAGATTGCTAAGAAACGGGGCAAATGTGACACCGACACGCAAGCCAGTCATCGCGTTGCTCGCAGCGCCCGAGACGTCACCGTCCGTGCTCTACGGGTTGTACGACGTCCTGCTATCGGTGGGGGCCGTCTTTGCGGACATGACCACCGGTGAGCCGGGCGACGCCCTGCTCGATGTCCGGATCGTAGCCGCTGGCATCGAGCCATTCCGCTGCTTCGGCCAGGTCCTGGTCGAACCACACGCCGCCATCGGCGACCTGACCGACGTCGACGTCGCGATCGTCTGCGACATGTACACCCGGATCGACTCGCCCCCTCACGGGCGCTATCCCCGTGAGATCGAGTGGCTGCGTCGCATGCATGCAAGCGGGTCGCTCATCGCCTCGGTGTGCACGGGTTCACTGGTGCTCGCGGAGGCCGGCCTGCTCGATGGGCGGCAATCTGGCTGCCACTGGGCCTACCGGGATCTCTTCCGTGACCACTATCCACGGGTCGAGCTGACCGAGGACTCGATCCTGAACCTGACGAGCGAATCTCAGGGCGTCATCACCGCTGGCGGCGTGACGGCCTGGCAGGACCTCGCGCTCCATCTCATCGCACGCCTGTGCGGACCGGTGCACGCGTTGCAGACCTCGAAAGTCTTCCTCTTGGCCGGCCACGAGGACGGGCAACGGCCGTTCGCGGCCATGACGCGGCCGAGGCAGGCCCGCGACGCTGTGATCGGCGAATGCCAGGCGTGGATCGCGCAGAACTACGTCAGCACACACCCGGTGGCAGCCATGACGGAGCGATCCGGCCTCAAACCACGCACGTTCGCGCGTCGCTTCCGGTCCGCGACCGGCTACCTGCCCATCGAGTACGTGCATGCCGTCCGGATAGAGGAAGCCAGACGGATCATCGAAACGGAAGCGAGCGGCGTCGACGAAGTCGGCTACCGCGTGGGCTATGAGGACCCGACGTTCTTCCGTCGCCTCTTCAAGCGCAAGACCGGCCTGAGCCCGGCGGCATACCGCCGAAGAGTGGCCGGCATCCTTCAGGCGCCGAACCACGACAGGCCTACCGCGAGACGCAGATGATCGAGGACCTCGGCCCACGGTCACGGAGGGCCGCCCGGTCGTCAGGCTCAGGACCGTTCGGTCCCGGCCTCGTCGACGATCCAGACCGGGAGCGCGACGACCCGAGCCCCCGAACCATGCCGATCGGGTCGTGACCGGCGAGCGCACGAGAGATGGTCGGCGTTGACGGCTCATCGATAGACCTCGGCGCCAACTTACGGCGTCAGCGGTCCACCTTGGCGCACTCTGGAACACCCGCGGCCTTCGCCGCCTGAAGCAGCGCTGCCTGGGTCTGTTGCCCAGCGAAATAGTCCTTCGAGAACGTCGCGCTGTCGCCGCGCCCCGCCGCTGCGATCTGGTCCGCGTTCAGGTCCACGTGCCGTTTGACCTGGTCCAGAAGATCTGCCCAGGCAGCCTGGCCGGACGACGGTTCACCTAGCGCCTGCATCTCGGAGTGCCACGTCTCGAAGGTCGTTGCCGTCTTGCGCAGGAACACGGCCACCTCCGGGAACTTCGATACGTCGGGTTGGGTGGGATTGAAGTCGGGCAGGGGAAACGCACCCTGGGCTTGCTTCAACTCACGAGCGTGATCGCACACGGCGACCGCCTTGGCGGCGAATTCGGTACCAACACCCGGGTCCGAGGCCGATCCCGTACACCCCACGGTGATGGTGGCGATCACCAGCGTTGCAAGGAGGCGAGCGTAGCGCCCGGGGTCGCGTCGATCATCTATGGATCTCGCATTCACGGTGCCTATACTCGCGAGTCTATCGAATGCGGGTCTGGTGCGCGCCACTAGAACTGCCACAGGAGACGCCAGGCATGACCCCGAGCTCGGCGCGAGCCTGGGTCACGCGAAGGTGTCGATTAGCTGAGCCGCGATTCTCCAACTCGTGAGACGTTCTCGCGACAGCGTGACACGCCGATTTGATGGTCGGTTTCGTAGGATCGAGGCGAGAGTTGCGGATCCTTGCGCGTCCTCAGGACCCGGGTCCTGCATGGCCCGACTCGCTGGTCAGGACTCCCACTCGTCCACCTGCTCTGGACCTGGGCGAACTGGAGCGACGTCCGACCCGCCAGATCCCCGGGTTCCCGGAACGCCCGATGGCGGCGCGTCGCCGACGTGGCACATGCTGACCGCACGGGACGCGGTCGCCGATCGCGTCGCGGGCCGCTCGCGACGAGCTCTTGCCCCCGGGTCGGGGCGGGTGCTAGTCTTGACTTATGAAGCGACAAGTAAAGGAACGACGTCGCCGCGGTTTCACCCGGGTGAGCACGAAGCATCAGGTCACCCTTCCCGTTGACGCCCTCCTCGAAGCGGGCATCCGAACCGGCGATCGTCTGCGGGCCGAAGTGCGTGGTCCCGGTGAGCTCGTGCTGATCCGAGACGTGGATCCCGTCGATCAGTTCAGCGGCACCCTGACGGACGTGTACGCACCGGGCGCCGTCGACGAGCTCCGACGCGAGTGGGACTGACGGTCCTCGACGCAGGGGTGATCATCGCGATCCTCGACGCGTCAGATGTCCATCACCACGTCGCGGCCCAAGCCCTCACGGCCGCTCGTACGGGCGGTGACTCGCTGGTGCTTCCGGCCTCGGCCTACGCCGAGTGTCTCGTGTCTCCGTACCGGCAGGGTCCTGAGGCGGTCGCTGTCGTCAACGCGTTCGTCGACGCCCTGCCGGCACGAATCGAGCCGGCATCTCGTGCGATCGCGAGTTCGGCCGCCGAGCTACGAGCTCGTCATGCCGGCGCACTCCGCCTCCCCGACGCCCTCGTCGTCGCCACTGCAGTCGTGCTTGGCGCGGATCGAGTCATCACAACGGATTCGGGCTGGCCGGCACTTTCCGTGACGGTCGAGGTACTCACGCCTGGCGGATGACCATCGCGAGCCTGCTCAGGCTCGCGTTCGGCCGCCTTTTCGCATCCGGCGGCTCGCTCGAGTTCGACTGAGGCGGCCTCACTGTTCATATCCCGAAGACGCGCGAACCCTGTCGTTTCGGACATCGATGCGATCTACTCCCCGTGGGCACCCCCACGGGCATGGTGAGAATCGTAGTCGCGCGGCCTGGTGCCGCGCTCATGATCCCGATCACGGGCCTTCAGATTCTGCGTACGAAGGGCGGCTCTCGCCCGGTCGTCTCGCCACAGACCACCCCGAATGGTCGCCGTCGGCGATCAGGTCGCGATCGAAATCCAGCATGGCATCGAGCGACGGGCGCCACTGGTCGGCTGGGCAAATCGCCGGCCACGATGAGACCCCGCCCGGTGAACGACCGGACGGGGCCCCTCTCAACAAGACGCGGAGCCCGCCTCAGGGCTGCGCGAGGTGCACGTTCCCGATGTATGGGTAGGAGGGCGGTGACACGTCGACGACGTCGTGGAAACTGATCTCGCCGCTCGCGCCAGCGAACCCGCCCGTGCCTCCGATGACCGGGTGGTGGCAGCGGCCGTGGATCTCGGCGCTGGTCGGCCATGGGCCGTCGGTCTTCGCGGTGAACGTGTAGGTCGTGAAGAACGTTCCGCAGGTCGATCCGAGACAGCCCGTGAAGTGCTCGGTGCCCGTTGCCCGGACTGTCGAGTGGTCCGGGTCGGAGTTCGTCTCGAAGGTGTCGATCCACCAGCAGCCGACCAGGCTGCCGGTCATCGCGTAGCCACCGTCCGGGCAGGTCCCGGCGGCGAGCTGAACTCCGCGCACGATCGTCGTGCCATTGTTGGCGGCCACCGCACCAGCCGACGGCAGCGAGCCGATCAACGCGACGAGTAGCGGGAGGATCGCGCGCCGGCCGAGCCTCCGGTGGCGAGCAGGGCGATCGATGGTCATGACATGCACCTCCACGCGGACGAGGTCGGTCTCGCCATTGGCGCGGCACGAGCTGGGCGACCGGAGCTGGGATGTCGTGCCGTCTGGGAGCGCGATGCTCGCCTGCCTCTTGTCCGTTGTGCCCATCCTGCGGAGCCACTTGCTCAAGCACCAGCGGGATATCCGTCAGTACCGGGCGATATCCGCCACGGATCAGATGACATGGTCGTGTCGTTGCGTGAACAACGACAGCTGATCCACCATGGAACGCCACTTAGTGAGCGTCGAGATCTGGTCCGACGTGGTGTGCCCGTGGTGCTACATCGGGAAGCGCCGGTTCGAGCGGGCGCTCGCTGAGCTGAATGCCGTGGATCGGGTGGCGATCGTCTGGCGGAGCTTCCAGCTCCACCCGGAACAGCCTAGAGGGCGGCGACGACGGCCCGACGAGTACCTGGCCGAGCGGACTGGTCGGTCGCTCGACGAGGTACACCTGATGAACGAGCGGGTAACCGCGAGGCTCGCGGCATAGGCCGCGCCTCAGGACGCCGTTTCGCGGGCCTCGATCACGGCGGCGGCGTTGATGCCGGACGAGACCGCCGCTTCGATGCAGCCGACATTCCAGTCGGTCCTGGTCCAGTCGCCGGCCAGCACCAGGTTCTCGTATCCCGATCCGTCCGCGGCCAGGCGGTAGCGGGCCGTCCCCGGCAGCGACAGCACGTACCGCTCGGACGGATCGATGTTCGCGCGCAGGTACTGGGCCGCGAGTCGGTCAGTGCCCAGGTGGCCGGCCGGGTCGTGGAGCTGATTCCAGTCGAACCCGCCGGTCGCCGATCGGGCGCCGGGCCACATTGCGATGCCCGCGCCCGAGAGCCAGGCGGTGGTGATCGAGGCGACCTCGGCGAGGGCGGCCACGGGGACGCCCATGTCGGTCGGCGGTCGGCGGTAGTCATCACCGGGGATCGCCCCGCAGAGATACTGCAGGGAGCGCGGGCCAGGTTCCGGCCAGTGCTCGAGGCGCAGCAACTCTGATCGATCGGCCCACACGTCAAGCGGCTCGGGCGCGGCGTCGGCCGGGACTGGGCCAAGCTTCCAGCCGAGGTCGGCCAAGGACGAATCCATCCAGAGCTGGGCGGACGCGCTCTGGGTCGTGCCAACGCGGTCGAGCAGGTCTCGCCATCGATCGTCGGCACGGAAGTCGGCAACGATGTCGTGTAGGCCACCGAGCGAAATGCCGAGGACGGCAACGTCGAAGTCCCGGTCGACCTCGAGCACCGGATGGTCCACGTCCACCCAACCGCTCCAGCGCGACTCGAGATCCACGCCGGCAAGCGCGGCGCCATTCTTGATCTGATCGATGAACGGCTCGCTCGGCCAGCAGGGAAGCCCGTCGACCGGATACAGCGGTCGATAGCCAGTCGTCGAGCCGTCCTCCAGCTCGACCTGTCGGGCGAGATGGATTCGGGCAAGCCGCGTCCGGTCGGGCGTCAACTCCAGCCGTTCGACCCGATGGAAGAACGCGAACTTGACGCCACGGGCTGCGAGGACCTCATAGATCGGGGCGATGACCACCTCACCCATGCCCGCCCGCATCTCGTTGACGACGGCCCCCTTGTAGCCGAGCGCCAGCCGCAGGACAGCATGGATCGCCACGCCGGCCGCCAATGCAGGGCGAGACTGATCGCCGTCCTCGTAGGCGAGATACAGGTCGTACAAGGCCCGGACGGGGGTCGATTCGACCGTCGTCGGCGCGGCCCCGTGGCGCCGGAACCACGCCCGCGCATCCTCGTCGTCGATCACCCCGAAGCCACGGCCCGGAACCTCGTCGCGGAGGCAACCGATGACGAGGGTCAGCCCGAGGTCGAGCTCGATCACGGCCCGCCGCAGGGCGGTGCTCGACGCCGCCTCCCTCGTGAGGTGGGCAAGGAGCCAGGTCTTGGCGCGTTCGAGCAGCCACAGCAGCGAGGCGAGATGGACCGGCTCATGCGCCGCTGGGTCGCGAGGGATCGTGTGAGCCACATGGAGCAGACCGCCGAGCGCGGCATCGGAGGCGCTCGTCACGGGGTGCGGCACGTGACTGGTCAGCCAGTGGGCGATGCTCGGATGCGGCGGCGTGGTCGGGACATCGTCGACCGTCGCACCGTCGCCCGTCGGCGCTCCGGTCAGGTGGAGGAGCGTTTCGGCGCCGTGGACGATGGCCTCGATCGCCATCACGAGGTAGTCCCAGGCCGAAGGCATGGCGCCGCCTGTGCCGGGTCGGTCGGGACCGGGTGGGAACCACAGCGGCCAGACGGTCCAGTGACCGTCGACGAGCTCGAAGTAGGGCGTCTCGTTCTGGGGCGTGAATGCCTCGTCCATCGTGGCGAACGGCGAGCCGGCGGGCCGACGCAGCTCGTCGTAGCAGGCCCGCAGCGTCCGGAAGGCATGGTCGTAGCAGCCGAACCAGACGTGGAGGCCGTGCTCCTCGATCCGCCCGTTGACGGAGGAGTTCCGGCTGCTTGCGCCCTTGCCGCCGAGCCGCCAGCCCATCTGATACACGGTGACCTCGTAGCGCGACGACCAGTCGGGTGTGCTGGTGAGCTCCAGCGCGGTGGTCAGGGAGGCCATTCCTCCGCCCAGGATCGCGATCCGGCGCACGTCGGCCATCGAGTGAGGCCCCTCCAGGTTCGGCCAGCCCCAGACGGGGGACCGTGCGACCGAGTGTTGCACACAGCGAGTATGCTCACGCGGATGTTGGAGGGGTCCTTCGCCCCGTTTGTCCCGGCGATCCTGACCGAGCGACTGGTCCGCGGCGGGATGGAGGTGGCCGGGCCCGACGGATGGCGGACGTCAGGAGTCGTTCTGGTCATCGACATCACCGGCTTCATGGCCCTGACCGAGCGACTGGCCGAGCATGGACCCGGCGGCGCGGAGACGCTGGCCGGGATCCTGAACGCATCGTTCGGCGACGTGATCGACCGGATCCGTGCTCACGGCGGCGATGTCGTGAGCTTCGCCGGTGACGCGGTCATCGCCGTCTGGCCGACCACGCCGGACGCGACGGCCGCGGCCGTGAACGCCGCGGCCACCTCTGCGCTGGAAAGCCAGCGGATCCTGGAGGCGCGGCCGCCGGTCGAGGGCGTCCAGGTCCGAGCCCGGGCCGGCATCGCGATCGGGGCGATCTGGGTGGGCGTCGTCGGTGGCGTCCGGAACGAGTGGCGCTGGGTCGTCGGCGGTCCACCGCTCGGTGGCGCGGGTGCCGCCGCCGCCCACGCAAGACCGGGCGAGCTGGTTCTCACGGCGGCCGCGGCATCCGCAAGCGGGTTGAGCGGTCCATCTGTCGAGGACAGCTCCGATCATGTCGTCGTCACCACGATCGACCGCCCTACCGTGCCCGACCGCGACGTCACGACCGCGGATGCGCGCGCCCATCCGTCCGAGGATCTGCTCGCAGCCTTCCTGCCACGCGAGCTCGTGAGCCGGGTCCGGGCAGGTCAGACGGGCTGGTTGGCGGAGTTCCGGCGGCTGACGGTCCTCTTCGTCGGCATCCGAAATCTCGATGCCGACGCGCCCGATGCGCTGAATCTGGCTCAGACTGCCTTTCGGTCGGCGCAGTCCATCATCGACCGCTACGACGGCAGCCTCAACCAGATCGTCGACGACGACAAGGGGCTCACGCTCGTCGCCGCGTGGGGGCTGCCGGACCGAACCCATGAGGACGACCCGGCGCGCGGCGCGCTTGCCGCCCGGGCCATCGTCGACGCCCTGACCGATCTGGGACTCATTGTTGGCGCCGGAGTCACGACCGGCCGGGCGTTCACCGGCATCCGGGGAAGCGCGGCGCGCTGCGAGTACGCGATGGTCGGTGACGTCGTGAACCTCGCCGCACGCCTCATGCAGTCGAGCGCGGGCGAGGTCCGCTGCGACACGACCACGGTCCGGGCAGCGACGGCCCGCCTCACCGCGGCTCGACTGGCCGTCAGTTCGCTCGGCGCCCTGCAGCTGAAGGGCAAGGCAAGCGGGATCGAGGCCTTCCGGGTCGAAGCGGAGACCGCGGGCGAATCAGTTCGGCCAGCTGCCCGCCAGCACGGACGTCGGACGATGGTCGGCCGGGTGGCGGAATGGGCCACGTTGACCGACCGAGTCGAGCAGTTCGCGGCGGACGGACGCGGCGGTGTGGTCGTGATCGAGGGCGAGCCGGGTGTTGGCAAGTCCGAGATCGTCGCCCAGCTGCTCGCCGAACCGCAGGCGTCGGTGCGGTACCACGTCGGCGAAGCCGATGCCATCGAGCGATCGACCGCCTACTACGTCTGGCGGCGGCCGCTGCTCGAGCTGCTTGACGTCGACGGCACGGATCGCTCTGCGGTCGAGGCGGCCATTCGCGCAAGCCTGGAAGAGGACCCGGCACTGCTGGAGCGCGCTCCGCTGCTGAACGCGATCCTGCCGATCGAGTTGGCTGTGACACCGCTCGTCGCGAGCCTGGAGGCCGATGTCCGGGCCGATGCGATCCGCGACCTCGCCATCCGACTGATCACCACTGCCACCAATGCCGGTCCCCGCGTGATCGTGCTCGAGGATCTCCACTGGGCTGATTCGAGCTCCTGGGCGCTAGTGCTCGCCGTCGTCCGGCGCGTGCCCAGCGTCCTGCTGGTGCTATCGACGCGGCCGATGGGCGCCGGGGCTCCGCCGGAGTTCGCCCGATCGCTGGCCGAGCCGGGTGCGCGGCGGATCTCGCTCGGCCCGCTCGCGGCCGGCGATGTCGACGCGCTGGTCTGCCACAGCCTGGGCGTCGACGCCCTTCCGCCGGGTGTCGGCGGATTCATCGAGGAACGGGCGGAGGGCAACCCGTTCTTCAGCGAACAGCTCGCCTACGCCCTGCGCGACGCCGGTCACCTGATCGTGACGGGCGAAACGTGCCGACTCGCGGTCGGGGTGACCGACCTGCGGCACCTCGATGTCCCGGACTCGGTCCACGGCGTCATCGCCGCCCGGATCGACGGCCTATCACCATCGGAGCAGCTGACGCTCAAGGTCGCGAGCGTCATCGGTCGGTTGTTCCGCGTCGGGATCCTGAGCGATGTCCATCCGCTGGACGATGCGCGTAGCTCGGTCATCGAGGAACTGGAGCGGGCCGCCGGACTGGACCTCACCCGCCTCGAGACGCCCGACCCCGACCTCGCCTATCTGTTCACGCACGTCATCACCCAGGAGGTCGCCTACGACCTCCTGGTCTACGCGCAGCGCCGACCCCTTCATCAGGCCGTCGCCGAATGGTATGAGGCGCACGTTGCCGATCTGGAGCCCCTGGTGCCGCTGCTCGCCCACCACTGGAGTCGGGCCGGCGTGACCGAGAAGGCCCTGCGCTACCTGGGGCGCGCCGGCGAGCAGGCCCTCCAGAACTACGCCAACGCGGAGGCCCTGGGATTCCTTGGCGAAGCGCTGGCGCTCGACGAAGCCGGCGGTCGACGGACGGCGGCGTCGACCCGTGCCGACTGGGAACGCTGGACCGGGATCGCGCTCGTCAAGTCCGCGCGGTACCGCGAGGCGCTGCCCCACTTCGAGGCCTGCCTCGAACTGCTCGGCGCCCCCAACCCCCGCGGCCGCATCCGGCGGTCGCTGTCGATCGGACGGCATCTGGGGCTGCAGGCTTGGCGACGGATCCATCACGGCCAGATCCGCGCCGCGGAGCGCGACCGCGCACTGGCGATCTCAGAGTGCCACCGCTACCTGTCGGAGGTCTCATATTGGCGGAACGACCTGTTCCGGATGGTCCACGCGATGCTCGCGTCGCTCAATCACGCCGAGCCCGCGGGCGACTCCAAGGAAGAAGTCGTGGCGTTCGCATCGGTGGCGTTCCTGTTCGGCTTGGTGCAGCTCCATCCGATCGCGCGGTCCTATCGCCGGCTAACCGATGCCGCCAGCGCGCGGGTCGGCAACCCGGACGCAGCCGGGTACGCGGCCGAACTCGAGGGGGTCTACCACCTGGTCGTGGCCGACTGGGCCGCCGGCCATCGAACCGCGGAGCGCGGGATCGCGATCTTCCGCGAGATCGGCGATCGGATGCGCTGGCACACGTGTCACGCCATTTCCGGATTCGCCTATCTTCACCAGGGTCGGTTCGACCTCGCCGGAGCCAACGCCCGAGAAGCGGTCATCGCCGTCGGGCCGGAGGGGTTGATCCAGAACCGGCTGTGGAGCCTCGCCGCGGTGGTGGCCACGGACCTTGCCCAGGACCGACTGGACCTCCGGGTGGCCGACGAGCTCGCGGGCCTGCTGGGACCGGAGGTCCACCACTCGGACGAGATCCTGCTCCGCGGGGTGGTCGCCAAGGCCCACGCTCGGGCCGGCGACTCGACCGCGGCCATGGTCCACGCTCTGGCGGTTCCACCCCTCGTCGACGCCTTCCCGCCGCCGTCCTACCACACGATGCTCGGCATCGAGGGCGCCGCCGAGGTCCTGATCGACCACTGGGCGGCGGCGCCGACCGATCGCGAGGCCCGTCGCCTGGCCCGCCATGCGATCACCGGGTTCCGGCGGTTCGCCCGGTTCAACCATGCGGGTCGACCGCGGGTCGCGATGTTCGATGGCCGGGCCCATCTGATCGAGGGCGACGTTGCGCGTGCCCGCCGCGACTGGGAGCGGGCACGCTCGATCGCCGCGCGGCTGGACATGCCCTACGAGGCAGCCCTCGCGGACATCGAGCTCGCCACCAGCCACGCGGCCGGGTCGGTCGAGCGGTCCGTGGCGGCCGCGCGGGCGCTGGCCAACCTCGAGCCGCACGGCGCGCACTTCGACGCCGCCCGCGCCCGGGCCCTCCTCGCCAGGCCGGTCGGGACGTGAGCGGCGCCGACGCCGTCAGCGACGTCGAAGCCGGAACCGCAGCCGGATGACGAGCGGACCCACGGCCGACACCACGGCGTGCACGATCCGGATGGGAAACGGTGGCCGAGGGTCCCAGGGCAAGCCCCGGGCGTAGCGGCGTGCGTCGTACCAACGAAGTGGGGCGAGGACCCAGGGCTGATACACGGGCCAGATGCGACACGCAGACTCGGTCGAATCCGTCGCGTCGAGGAT
>JANONZ010000338.1:0-3228 GCA_031421095.1 Thermomicrobiales bacterium | reverse complement strand
TGTAGGAGGGTCCGTCGACGGCGTCGATTGCGCGTGGATCCAGGAGCCATCAGGTCGCCGCGTCGAAGTCTTCTGGCCGGACCGATGGAGTATCCAGTTCGACCCGCTCGCCGTGTACGACGAGAAAGGAATACAGGTCATCAGGGCCGGGGACGCGGTGTCGCTAAGCGGCTATTTCGCCGAGGTAGGGGCCTCGCT
Organism: Thermomicrobiales bacterium; assembly: GCA_031421095.1. Lineage (GTDB taxonomy): Bacteria > Chloroflexota > Limnocylindria > Limnocylindrales > CSP1-4 > SPCO01. The sequence continues at coordinate 3,030 of JANONZ010000338.1, read as the reverse complement.
TTGCTCCGGTGACGCGCTATTCAACGCAGAGCGGGTGGTGTCCGGCGGCGCTGCTGGGTAACGCCGTCAGGCCCCGTCAGCCATGCCGGCGGCTGGACTCCTGTCATGACGGACGTGAGCGCTGATGACGCCCAGCCGGTCGACCTGACCGCCAGAACCCAGATGCAGTGAGCGACTCGCGCCGATTTGGCCGAATCAAGCAAGCGTTCCACGGAGCCGTTTCCGAGGCGCCTCAAGACAGAGCGCCCGAACTCCTGGCCACCGCCGCCGGGTGGAACAACGACGCCCGAGACCGAAGTGTGATGTTGACGTTCGAGAGGTCCCAGTCAGCGTCCCTCGCCCTCCGCAAACTCCCGTGCCCGGGCAAGCACCGACCGGAGCATCGTCGGGGTCAGGCGGCCGGTGAACGTGTTCTGCTGGCTCGGGTGGTACGAGCCGATGACCGTGTAGCCACCGGCCCGCACCTCCGCGCCGTGCCCGAACCTCGGCCGCGGCCGCAGATCCTCGCCGGTCACCGCCGAGATCGCCCGAAACGCGGCCTCCCAGCCGAAGCTACCGAGCGCGACCACGACCTCCAGCCGGTCGAGCAGCGCGATCTCCCGGGCCAGGAACGGGGCGCACGTATCGCGCTCGTCGATGGTCGGCCTGTTGAGCGGCGGGGCGCAACGGACGGCAGCGGCGATGTACGTGTCCGTGAGGGTAAGACCGTCGTCTGCTCGACGGGATGAAGGCCGGTCGGCCAGGCCCATCGCGTGCAATGCAGCCCACAGGAAGTCCCCCGAGGCATCCCCGGTGAACACGCGCCCCGTGCGGTTGCCGCCATGCGCGGCCGGCGCGAGGCCCACGATGAGGATTAGCGCGTCCGGGTCGCCGAAGCCCGGCAGCGGTCGCCCCCAATACGGCTCGTCGCGGAAGCGCTTGACCTTGTCCCGGGCGACCGCCTCGCGCCACGCGACCAGCCGCGGGCAGCGCCGGCACGCGACGATCTCTTCGGCGAGGACCGCGAGGGCAGTGCGGTCGGCGCGCACCTCTACTGGAGCAGCAGCTTGTCGAGCCGCCGCGAGACGACCCACAGGCCCGCGAATCCCATGACCAGCAGGTACCCGACGTGGAACAGGAGGACGGGCGAGATCGCCCCGACCGTGAGTGCCCGGATCAGGTCCACGCCTTGATAGAGCGGCGTCAGCTGGACGATGACCTTCAGTGCGTCCGGGTAGGTTTCGATCGGGTAGAACGTGGCCGAGAACAGAAACAGCGGCAGGATGACCAGCTGGATCAGGTCGAAGTCTTGCCACGTCTTCATGAACGACGTCGCGGCCATCCCGATCGCCCCGAACGCGAAGCCCACGAGCAGCGCCGCCGGCACCGCCAGCACGACCCAGGGCGAGACCACCAGCCCCAGCACGACCATGACGACCATGAACCCGATGGCGTACAGACCACCGCGGATGAGCGCCCAGGCCAGCTCCCCGACGGCCACGTCGCCCGGCGAGAGCGGCGTCGACAGGATGGACGTGAACGTCTTGTTGTAGTTCAACTTGAAGAAGAAGTTGAAGGTGCTCTCCATGATCGCCCCGTTCATCGCGGAGCTCGCCAGCAGCGCCGGCGCCACGAAGAGTTGGTACGGGATCGGCTCACCGCCGGGCCCCGGGATGGTCCCGATCAGGGCACCCAGTCCGAAGCCGATGGACAGCAGGTAGAAGAGCGGCTCGAAGAAGCCGGACACGATGACCAGCCAGCCGTGCTTGTAGACGTAGAGGTTGCGCTCGATCAGGCGCAGCGACCGACGGCTGCCGATCAGCAGGCCGCTCGTCAACGGGAAGGCGGTCATCCCTTGACCAGCTTCGCGCTGACCGTACGGATGGCGAACCACGTCCCGACCGCGAAGAACCCGAGCAGCACCGCCAGGTGGACGATGCCCAGGATCGGATCCGCGCCGATCGTCCCGAGCGACAGCCCGCGCGTCAGCGACACCCCGTGCCAGAGCGGCGTTATCCAGGCCAGCGGCTGGAGGAACGTCGGGAGCGACTCGACCGGATAAAACGTGCCGGAGAACAGGAACAACGGCGTGATGCCGAAGCGGAACACGGCGTTGAACTTCTCAGGTGACCGCTGCGTGGCGGAGAAGGCCATGATCGGCGCCGCGAAGGCCAGACCGGTCAGTGCCGCCGCCGGGATCGCGAGGATGATGAGCGGCGAGGTCGCCGCGCCGAAGAGCACCATGATGCCGGTGAACACCGTCGCGACCAGGAGCATCCGCGCACCGATCCAGGCAAGGTTGCCGAGCGCGATGTCCCGCCCGCTGATCGGCGTCGCATGCATGGCGTGAAAGACCCGCGACCAGACGAGACCGGCCATGATCGGGAACGCCGCCTCGAACGCGGCCGACTGCATGCACGTCGCGGCGAGGAGGCCCGGCGCCAGGAAGGCGAGGTAGGAGAGCCCGCCGAGCGCGGTGTTGGAACCTTGGTCCACGTACGTGCCCAGACCCACGCCCATCGCCGCCAGGAACAGGACCGGCGTCAGGAACGAGCTGAAGATGCTCGCCCGGAAGCTCCGCCGATACTGCATGAATCGATGTTCGAAGACGCGGCCGACACCGGACCGCGGATGCGCTGCCGCCGTCATCACTCGATGAGCGAGCGGCCGGTCAGGCGCAGGAAGACGTCCTCCAGCGACGACCGACGGACAAGGACCTGGTCCGGCTGGAGACCCCGGGCGTGTGCCGCGGCCACGGCCGCCTCGCCGTCATTCGTGTACAGGAGGACGCGATCGGGCAGGCGTTCGATCCGCTCGGCCAGACCATCCAGCTGGCCGTCCAGGGTCTCCTGGACCCCCGGGGCGAAACGCAGCTCGGTCACCTCGCGGGTCGCGTACTGCTCGATGAGCGAGCGCGGCGAGCCCTCGGCCACGATCCTGGCCTTGTCCATGACCACCAGGCGGTCGCACAACTGCTCCGCCTCGTCCATGTAGTGGGTCGTCAGGACCAGCGTCACGCCCCGCTGCTTGAGCCGATACAGGCGGTCCCAG
>JANONZ010000337.1:0-1925 GCA_031421095.1 Thermomicrobiales bacterium | reverse complement strand
GTCGATGACTGGGGTGACCTTGCCGGCTTCGATGAGCTCCTTGAGGAACAGCAGGTCCTCACGCTTCATGTCGGTCAGCATGAAACCGAGCTTCCGGCTCCCGAATCGCGACAGCAGCTGTGCACCGAGAATGCGAGCGAGGGGTGCGATCCAGTTTCCCTTCGAGGGGTCGATGCCGACCACCACGAGCGTCCCAGTCGCGGTGAGGACGCGCCTGAGCGCCTTCAACGAGTGGTTGCCCACGTTGTCGATGATCAGGTCGTAGCGCTGCTGGCTTCGGGTGAAGTCCTCCCGGGTGTAGTCGATGACGTGGTCGGCGCCAAGCGATCGGACCAGCTCCACGTTCGGGGTGCTGCATACGCCGGTCACATCGGTCTCGAAGAACTTTGCGAGCTGGACGGCGAACGTGCCGACGCCGCCCGACGCGCCGTTGATCAGGACCTTCTGCCCGGGCTGTACCCGTCCCTTGTCGCGCAGAGCCTGCAGTGCGGTGACCGCCCCGACGGGCACCGCCGCCGCTTGCTCAAACGTCAGGTTGGCCGGCTTGCGCACGATGAGGTTCTCGGGCCCACAGACGTACTCGGCGCAGGCCCTGCTCTTCTCGCCGAACACCTCGTCACCCGGTTGGAACTGCGTGACGTTTCGGCCGACGGCCTCGACGACTCCAGCCACATCGACGCCGGGGATGTTGCGTTTCGGCTTGAGCCACCCGGCCGTTGGGCGAACGATGTACGGCATGCCGCGCAAGAGGTGCCAGTCCAGTGGATTGACGGACGCCGCGTGAACGCGTACCAGCACCTCGTCGTCCCCTGGAACCGGCTTGGCGACTTCCTGGAGCTCGAGAACATCCGGAGAGCCGTACTTGCGGTAGACGATCGCTCTCATCGTGCCCTCCTGAGCCAGCGCCTTGGCGGACATCTTCCCTCCCGATCGAAGCTGGACCCGACCCATGAGCGGGCCGACCCGACCGTCGGTACATACACCGTAAGTGTATGGTGTAAGTTAGGTCTGCGGCGTGAGAGTTGTCAAGGGCCGGACTTACCCTGTACGTTAGCGTGCGAGAAGGGAGGAGCAGATGGCGACGCAGATCGACCCGGGCGCAGAGCCCCGAGTCCCCTTGAGCAGGGACCGGGTGCTGCGTGCCGCAATGGTCCTTGCCGATGAAAGCGGGATCGAGTCACTCAGCATGCGCCGGCTCGGCCAGCAGCTCGGGGTCGAGGCGATGTCGCTCTACAACCACGTGGCCAACAAGGACGACATTCTGGATGGCATCGTTGATATCGTCGTGAGCGAGATCGACGTTCCCTCAAGCGGGACCGACTGGAAGGCGGCCATGCGCAGGAGCGCGATCTCGGCGCACGACGTTCTCCAGCGGCATCCCTGGGCGAACAGCCTCATGATGTCAGCCCGGGTCCGTCCCGCGCGACTGCGATACATGGACTCGGTCCTCAGGCGGCTGCGCGAAGCGGGGTTTTCGGCCGGGATGACCCATCTCGCGTATCACGCCCTGGACAGCCACATCGTGGGATTCGCGCTGTGGCAGGCGGGGTATGCAGCCCTCCCGCAGGACCTTTCCGACCTCGCAGCCACCTTCCTCCGGGAGCTCGCCGTCGACGAATATCCCTATCTCGCCGAGCACGTCGAACAGCACCTCAAGGAGCGCAGCGCGGACGATGTGAGCGAGTTCGAGTTCGGGCTCGATCTGATCCTCGACGGCCTCGAGAGGGTCCGGGACACGGCCTGATGCCAACGACCCTTCGGCGCCAGGAAGCCGTTCCGCGCCTGCCGCTACGCGCTCACCCTCGAGATGGGCGACACTAGCGGCCTATCGAATCGAGCCCAGCGCGCGGACCAAGGGGTCGGCCGTCAGCGGAGGACCTGCGAACGTGGCCAAGGTGACGATGCCCCAACTCGGTGAGAGCGTG
>JANONZ010000336.1:0-3528 GCA_031421095.1 Thermomicrobiales bacterium | reverse complement strand
GCGCTGACCTGGCCGCTGAAGCTGGTCAGGACCAGCCGACCGCCGATCAGATCGGCCGCGGTGACGACATCGGAATGGGCGACCCGCCAGGCGACCGTCCCATCGGATTCGATGGCGAATGTCTCCAGCTCGGACTGGATGACGACGTGCATGAGTCGTGGCGACCCGAGGAGGGCGATGATCGGCGTTCCGGATCGATGGTCCCAGCGCGGCTGACCGGTCGCGGCCTCCAGGCCGAACGTGTGGAACCCGTAGGCCACGACCAGCAGCCCCGTCGAATCCCAATGGAGTGCCCGCGGCTCGTCGTGGATGAGCGACGCGAATCGGGCGCTCCATGCACCACGCGGTCCTTCGAGACGCAGTTCCGCCCGACATAGCGGCTCAGGGTCGTCGGCGACCCGCGGGCTCAGGTCGATCAGGTCGCCGCCCACCTCGGATAGGGCGAAGACGGCCGGTCCCGAACCGCTGCCACCCCAACGCCAGCGCGCCCTGAGACCGCCCGGGTAGGCGATCGTGGCATTCCGTGGTTCGGCTGCCACCTGGGTCCGCGACCCGGTCAGCTACCGGCGTCCAGGGCTGCGACCGGCGCGCCGCCCTGGGGCCCGCCATTGCCGTCGGCCGGTCCGCGCCGGGCGTCTGCCTCGAGGTCCGCCGCGGTGCGCTCCTCCGCGATCGGTGCGACCGTGGCGTTGGCCAACACCCGCAACGTCCCAGGCGGGACGGGGAAGACGGCGGTCGGCAGGCCGGCAGCCGCCCAGACCACCGGGTAGCGCCCGAGATCTGGATCCATGATCACGCGCACTGGCCGGAGGTGGCCGATGGGCGGGATCCCGCCGATGCTGAAGCCCGTCAGGTCGTGCGCCTCGCGTGCGGTCGCCCGACGGATGTCAGCCTCGCCCGTGACCGCCGCCAGGCGTGCGATGTCCACCCGGTTGGGGCCGGACACCAGGCACAGGAGCGGCTCCGGGCCCGACTCCGTCGAGACCACGAAGACGAGCGACTTGACGATCTGGCCGAGGTCCGCCCCGACCGCCGCAGCGGCCTCGGCGGCCGTGTGGGTGGACGCATCGAAGACGGTGACCTCGAGGGTCACGCCCTTGCGGGTGGCGGCGGCGAGGACGCGCTGGATCGCGGGATGGTCGGGCGTATCGGGCACGAGCCGGAGTCTAGCATCGGGTCGCCCCGCCCGACCCTCCGCGGGGTAGCATCGGCCGCATGGACGCCCTCATCCTGGCCGATGGCGATGTATCGACCCGTGCCGAGCTGGATGCCGCCTGGCCCGGATGGGATGCCGCGGTCGGCCTGATCATCGCCTCGGACGGGGGCGCCCGACACGCGGCGGCGCTCGGCGTCCGGATCGACCTGTGGGTCGGGGATGGCGACTCGATCGCCGCGGCGGACCTCGCGACCCTCGTCTCGTCGGGCGTTCCGGTCGAACGCAGCCGAGCGGACAAGGACGAATCGGACACGGAGCTTGCGATCCACGCCGCCCTCAAGCTCGGCGCCGATGGGATCATCATCCTGGGCGCATTGGGCGGCCCTCGGATCGATCATGCCGTCGCCAACATCGGCTTGCTGGCCATGCCGGAACTGGCCGATCGCCGGGCGTGGATCCTGGACGCTCGATCCAGGATCGGCTGCCTGCGCGCTCCCGGAGCCGACGGTGCGGCGACGACGCGCTCCCTGCCCGGCCGCATCGGCGACCTTGTCTCGCTGCTGCCTCTCGGTGACGCTGTCGAGGGCGTGACCAGTCACGGTCTCCGATTCCCCTTGGTCGATGAGGCTCTTCCGATCGGCCCTGCGCGCGGGCTGTCGAACGCCATCGAGGCGAAGGGTGCTTCCGTCAGCCTGCGATCCGGGATCCTCCTCATCATCGAGTCGCCGGCGTCGTGGCATCCCCTGCTAGGCTCTGACCATGAGCCTGCCTGCTGTCGGTGATCTTGCCCCCGAGGTCGCGCTGCCCGATGAGACCGGGACCCTCCACCATCTGAGCGACCAGCGCGGTCGCTGGACCATCCTATACTTCTATCCGACGGACGACACGGCCGGCTGCACGATCGAAGCCTGCGAATTCCGGGACAGCAACGAGACGATCCGCGAGCGCGGCGCCGACGTGTGGGGCGTCAGCCCCCAGGGCGCGACCAGCAAGAAGGCCTTCCGCGACAAGTTCCAACTGCCGTTCATCCTGCTGACGGACGAGGATCACGCGGTGGCCGAGGTTTATGGGTCATGGGTGGAGAAGCAGAAGGACGGGACGACGTACTGGGGGACGGCGCGGACGACCTTCCTCGTCGGCCCGGACGGACGGGTCGCCCGAGTCTGGCTCAAGGTCAAGCCGGAGGGTCACGCCGCCGACGTGCTTGCCGCGCTTGACGAGCTGGGAGCCACGGTCGGGTGACGTCCCGGATCCTCGAGGGTCGCCCGTGACGGAGCCGACGAGTCCCATTCACCACGCCTGGCGCCCGGATCGGTTCATGGTCATCGTCGCCCATCCGGACGACGCGGACTTCGGGCCGGCCGGCACCGCCGCGCGCTGGATCGACGAAGGCGCGCAGGGCTGGCTGGTCTGCTGCACGAGCGGGGACGCCGGCGGCGAAGACGCCGACGCCGATCCGCTCGTCCTGGCCGCGATCCGGGAGTCGGAGCAGCACGCTGCCGCAACCGTGATCGGTTACGCCGGCGTCTCCTTCCTCCACCAGCCCGATGGCGCCCTGGCCAACGACCTTGCCCTGCGCGAGCTGCTGGTACGGGAGATCCGGACATTCCGGCCCGACGCGGTCCTGGCCACGGACCCTGACACGCTCTTCTACAAGGGCGGCGGGATCAATCACACCGACCATAGGGCGGCGGGCATCGCGGCCGTCGATGCCGTGTACCCCGCGGCTCGTAACCCGATGGCCTTCCCGAACCTGGAGCGGTCCGGCCTGGCCGCCCACCGCGTCCGCCGGCTCTACCTGTTCTGGTCGGACCGAAGCGACACGTGGGTCGACGTGTCCGCCACGCTCCAGCGCAAGATCGACGCGCTGCGCGCCCACGCCAGCCAGATCCACGATCCCGATGGCATGGCCACGCGCATCCGGGACTGGGCGGCCAGGGAAGGCGCCCCGATGGGTGCGGCGGCGGCCGAAGGCCTCCGCCTGATCGTCATCGATGACGACGAGGACGAGGGGCCTGGCTGAAGGTCCGTGACTGACCCGGACCCGGGACCCGCCGTCAGCTCTCGTCGAGCAGGAGCAGCCGGATCTTGGCCCACTGGTCCCAGACCTCGGCCAGGCTGTCCGCCCGGCGCCCGAGCATCGTCACCATCTCGTGCAGGGTCAGGTCGCCGGCGACCCCAGCCAGGTATTCCGCTGCCGCGACCGTGACCTCGCGGTAGAGCTCCGAGGTGGCCTGCACGTCTGGCCAGTGGCGCATCCGCATCGGGTCGAACCCCGCGTAGCCGATCGCCTGTGACAGGTCGCGCTGTGACGGGAGCCGGCCATCGGACCAGCCGCCGAGGCCATCGAAGCGGAAGCCGAGCGACGAAAG
>JANONZ010000335.1:0-4402 GCA_031421095.1 Thermomicrobiales bacterium | reverse complement strand
GGGGCACCGTTGGGAGGACCGACGCGTCGGCCACCCACAACCCGCTGACGCCGTGGACGCGCAGGTGGGGGTCGACGACCGCGCCCGGGTCGTCGACCGGGCCGATCCGGCACGTACCGGTCCCGTGGCTGTAGGTGACGTAGCTCTCCAGGATGTGCTCCATCGGGTCGCTATCCGGCGCCGGTGTGAGCAGCGGGCCGTAGAATGCGGCGAGAGCGGGGTGCTGGGTCAGGCGCGTGACCAGCCGGAACCCGCCGAGCATCGCCGCGACGTCGTCCGGATGCTCCAGCAAGGCGGGCTCGACGATCGGCAGGTCGGTCGGATCCGCGGACGCCAGGCGCACCTGCCCGGACGACCGGTGTTCGAGCAGGTGGATCGAGACCGGCAGCAGGGGTGGCAGGCCGGTCATGCGGATGGATGGCCGGATGAACACGTGGAGGTCCGGGCCGGCCAGCGACTCGTCGCTCTTGGCGATGAGCCGGACCTTGGGGATGACATAGTCCTCGCGCAGATCGGTCGTCCCCTGGAACGTGATATAGACCACGGCGTGATCGTGATAGCCCTGGCCTACGCCGGGCAGCGCCACGACCGGCGCGATCCCGTGAAGCGCCAGCGCATCAGCGGGTCCGATGCCCGACAGCATCAGGACCTGCGGTGAGTGAAAGACGCCCGCCGCGAGGACGACCCGCGGGGCCTCCACCACCTGCCGAGAGCCATCGAGCGTGCGCAGCTCGACACCCCGGACGCGGTCGCCATCCAGCACGACACGGGTCACCGTCGTCTCGGCCATGACCGTGAGGTTCGGGCGGTCCCGGGCAGGATCCAGGTAGGCGACCGCGGTGGACTGGCGCCGCCCGTCCTTGAGGTTGTATGGCGAGGCGCACACGCCGTACGGCTCGGCGACGTTGAGGTCGTGGCAGAGCGGCAGGCCCATATCCTGGGCGGCGCGGATGAGCGCTTCCACCGGGGGGTCGGCCGGGTCGTCGAGGTGATATCCGCGGTGGAGCTGCAGCGGCCCAGCCGCACCGTGGAGTGGGCTGTCGCCGAAATCGGGATCAGCCTCGATGGCGCGCATCGTTGGCAGCAAGGCGTCGTACGACCAGTCGCTCCCGCCGTAACGCGTCCAGGCCTCGAAGTCGCGGGCCATCGGACGCACGACCGCCAGGTTGTTCACCGACGAACCCCCGCCCATGATCCGGCCGGACAGAACCGGGAACGATGAGCCATCACGCCGTTCCACGTCGTACATCCGGACGTACGGCGACTTGAGGACAAGCTCCGGCTGGCGCTTCGGATCGGCGACTATGTCCGGGACCGGCTGCGGATCCGGGCCCTCCTCGATGAGCAGCACCTGCCGCCCTGGGTCCTCGCTGGCCCGCGCGGCGATCACGCAGCCGGCCGTCCCGCCACCAACGACGATCAGGTCGTAGCCGGGCGAGCCGACGGTCATGGGGCCGTCGCCTCCAGTCGCGCCCGTAGGCAGCGCGTCACCTGGCTGATCATCACCCCGGCCGTCGCACGCAGGACCATCTCTCCGATGATGGCCATGCGTCCCTTGGTGGTGATGGTCGCCCGATAGGAGAGCGCCGTGGAGGATGGACCCGTCTCAGTCAGGGCGGCCTCGATGTGGACAACGACGCGGCTCTTCGTGACCGAATCGGTGCCCTCGACATCTACGACAAGCTCGGCGGGGAAGTCAGCTCGGGTGAGGACCGAGCGGAAGGTGAAGTCCCCGTCGATCGGGCCGATCGAGGCACGGACGGTGCCCTCGAACGTCCGGGCGTCGATCTGGCGGATGGCGCTGACGCCAGGCACGCAGGCGGCCAGGTCGGTCGGGTCGATGATGACGTCCCACACGGCCGTGGCGGGCGCGGCGATGTCGATCGTGCCAGCGAGCTTCATCAGGCGGCTGTCCTCGGCGGTTCCTGCATGCAAAGCAAATCATAGTGGATACAAGGACACGCGAGGGCGGGGCGGGGATCGACCGCCGGAGGCTTGCCGTCATGGTCGTGGGCGAACTGGTCGTCCGCCTCATCGGACCTGCCACGGGGGGCCGCCATCGGGCGCCCGGTCAGGCGGGCGTATCCCCCAATGTTCGGGCGGCCCGCCAGGCGTCGACGTAGGTGTTGTACAGCGGGGTCGGCGCGAACCGGATGATGTCGGGCTCGCGGAAGTCCGCCACGACGTCACGCGCTTCGATCGCGGCGAGGCGCCGCCGGGCATCGGGCAGGCGCAGCGAGAGCTGGGCTCCGCGCTGAGCCGGGTCGCGCGGGGTGAGGATCTCGGCGTCGGGCACGAGCGTCTCGATCAGGGCTTCGAGATAACCGGTCAGTGCGACCGACTTCACCCGCAGCGCCGCCATGCCGACTTCGTCGAAGATAGCCAGGGATACCGCCACGGGCACGAGCGACAGGATGGGCGGATTGGAGACGCGCCAGGCCTGCGCATCCGGGCTCGGTCGGAAGGTGTCGGTCATCTCGAAGCGGGTCGTGGGATCGTTGCCCCACCAGCCAGCCAGCCGCGGCGTTGACGGATCCGTGGCGAAGCGCTCGTGGATGTACAGCTGACCGACCGAACCAGGACCGCCATTCAGGTACTTGTACGTACACCAGGCGGCGAAATCGACATCGGCGTCATGCAGCGCGAGAGGGATGTTCCCGGCAGCGTGGGCCAGGTCCCAGCCCGCGAGGGCACCGGCGGCGTGGATGGCTTCGGTCAGCCGCGCGATGTCGAGGACCTGGCCGGTCGCGTAGTTCACCCCCGCCAGCAACGCCAGAGCCAGGCGATCGCGGTGCTCGCGGACGGCGCCCTCGATGTCTTCGGTCCGCACAGTCGCCTCGCCGTCCCGCGGCCCGACGACGATCAGGTCGGAGGCCGGATCGAGGCCGTGCAGGCGCAGGTGCGACTCGACTGCGTAGCGATCCGAGGGAAAGGTCGGCGTGTCGATGAGGATGGCCGTCCGTCTGCCCGCGGGACGGAAGAAGCTGGCCAGCAGCAGATGGAGGTTGATCGTCAGCGTATCGAGCGTCGCCACCTCCGTGGGGCGCGCGCCGACGAGCCGGGCCGTCGCCGCCCGCAGCTGATCATCGAGCTCATACCAACCGTTTCGGTCGAAGTGCCCGTCGACACCGAGCCGCGCCCAGGCATCCAGCTGCGCCTCGACCGCGGCCCGTGTGGTCACCGGCTGTGCGCCGAGCGATTGGCCGGCCAGGTAGACCTTCGGGCGGCCATCCGCGGCAGGCGGCAGAAGGAATCGAGCGCGGTACGAGGCGAGAGGATCGACCGCGTCCAGGGCCCGCGCCCCGTCCTCGGTCAGGTCTGTCGCGGGCGGGGCCGCCGCCATGGCTCGGCCTAGAGCCGCACGCGTGGCGGACTGTCGCGATCGAACATGTGGACCGTGTCGACGAAACGGACCTGCTTGGTCTGGTAGGCCATCACCAGCGAATGCGTCCGGGCGCCACCGCCGAAGAACCGAACACCTTCGAGCAGATCGCCCGCGGTCACACCGGTCGCGGCGAAGACCAGGTTCTCGCCCGGAGCCAGGTCGGCCGAAGAGTAGACGCGGTCCTCGTCGCCGTGACCCATCCGGGTCCCGCGTGCGCGCTCTTCGTCGCTTCGATAGCGGAAACGGGCCTGGATCTCTCCGCCCAGACAGCGCATCGCAGCCGCCGTGATGACCCCTTCCGGCGCCCCGCCGATGCCCATGACCGCGTGCACGCCGGTACCGGAGACCGCGCAGGAGATCGCCGCCGACAGGTCGCCGTCGCTGATGAGTTTGATCCGCGCCCCGGCCTGACGGACCTCGGCGATGAGCGCCTCATGCCGCGGTCGGTCCAGGATGACCACCGTGATGTCGCCGACCTTGCGGCCGAGCGCCTCGGCGATCCGTCCGAGGTTCTCGGTCGGGCTCTCGCGGATGTCGACCTTGCCCGCGACCACGGGCCCGACGCACAGTTTTTCCATGTACGTGTCGGGCGCATGGGTCAGGCCGCCGGTCTCGGACGCGGCGAGGACCGTGATCGCACCTGCCTGACCGTATGCGACCAGGTTCGTGCCCTCGAGCGGATCGACCGCGATGTCGATGGCCGGCACTTCCTGGCGATCCGCCCCGGTCCGTCCGACCCGCTCACCGATGTAAAGCATGGGCGCCTCGTCCCGTTCGCCCTCACCGATGACGATGCGACCGGCGAAATCGATCTCATCCATCGTCCGGCGCATGGCCTCGGTCGCGGCGGCGTCAGCTTCGTCCTTGGCGCCACGACCCATGAACCGGGCCGAATCGATGGCGGCCGCCTCCGTCACGCGGATCATTTCGAGAGCGAGCAGCTGTTCCATCGGACTCCTCTTGCGGTTCGATCCGCGGGCGGCGGTCAGTGGCGGAAGTGGCGGCGACCCGTGAAGA
>JANONZ010000334.1:0-2991 GCA_031421095.1 Thermomicrobiales bacterium | reverse complement strand
CATGACCGTAGCCGCGGCATGGCGCAGATCGTGGAACCGCAGCCTTCCGATACCGGCCCCGGCGAGGAGCGCCTGAAAGCGGCGCGTGACGCTGCCCGGCGGGATCGGACCACCCGTCGGTCCGGTGAAGACGAGATCATTGTCCAGCCACAGTCGGCCGACGGCGAGTCGCACCTCGGCTTGGGCCCGGCGCTGATCGTGGAGCGCGGCGATTGCGAATGCGGGGAGCTGGATCGTGCGCCTCGAGCGGTCGGTCTTCGGGGCCACCAACCGGTAGATAGGCTCGCCCTCCTCGCGGAACTCGACGGGCGTGCGGCGAAGGGCGGCGATGGCGATCGGCGTGGCGATCAGGAAGTATTGAGCACCCGCCCGACGTCGTGGACGGCTACGTACCGGGTCACCGTGATGGCACCGGTCCGGGTGTCGACCTCGACCTCCGCGGCATGGGCCCCGACCGCGACCGACTCGACCGACAGGGGCCGACGCCGATCGCTGTTCGCGGGGCTAGGCCCGACTCGTCAGCCCACGACGGCGAGCGGGACCCTCGAGCGCTGGAGGAGTCGGCCATAACCATCGACCGGACGATCGTCACCGACGGCGGCGAGGCCGCGCCACAGGATCGACGACATCCAGGTCAGGACCGGCAGGGAGGTCGCGGCCTCGAGCTCGCTGATGACCGTGCTCGTTCGCCACACTGGGCAGGGCAGGTAGATGGCTTCGACCGACGAAGCGGCCGAGCCGGCCTGGGCCAGAGCCCGCTGGGCGAGCTCGACCGGGTACCACGCGGGCAGGTCACGGATGGTCGCGTTCGTGCTCGTCGCGACTCCTCGACTCACGACCACATCGATGTCCTCGGCGACGAGGTAGTCGCGGACGAATCCGGTCCGCGTGCCCTCGAACGGCGACACGAGCGCGATGCGCTCGGTCCCGAGGTCGCGCAGTGCGTCAACGACGACCTCCATGGCCGTCTGGACCGGGACCTGCACCTGGTCCTCGATGCGACGGCACAGCTCGCGACCCCAGGCCGGACCCATGGCGGCCAGGATCAGGTCACCGGTGATGCACAGGAAGGAAGTCGCCGCGAACTCGACGGTCTCGCGGCTGACGGCTTCGATCTCGGCCGAGCCGCGGTCGAAGGCCGCCCGATCGAACCCGCCGTCGTGGAGCATGTGCCGCGACCACGGCTTCGTGGTGACGACCAGGTTGACGTCGGCCGGGACCATCTGCAGCAGCTCGGCATGGACGGCCGACTGGATGGCACCCGCGTAGATGAGCGAAAAGGTCCCACGCCAGGCCTCCGCCGGGGGGAGATCCTCCACGACGATGTCGCGCGACTGTCCGACCACGTCCGTCATGCCTTGCCTCCACTGTCGCCACACGCCGATCCGACGGCCTACATCTAAGGATGACACCCCATATGTCAGAAGTATGCGATACAGCCGCCGGGCGGCACCAGCCGCCCCACCGGACCTGAGCGGGAGCACGACACGGCAACGCTCTAGGACAGCTGCCAGAGCGAGCTGATCACATCCATCGGGTGGGGCCAGTTCTGGTCATCACGGTGGGGTCAAATGAGGTTGTCATTCCCATCCGCCAAATGTACGTGGCTGGAGCATTGGGCGGGGTTCTGACGGCGAGACAGTCTGATCGAGGCGGTTTGGTGGCATCGTGCCGGCCGCTCCACGCTTGGCGACACTAGCGCGGACGCCCGTCAGGGCCGTTCGGTCCGCCCAATGATCTGCACGGCGACATCTGGCGGATAAGCCGTTGGTCAAACCGCTCGAGAACCTGTGCGGGTCCGATCCGAGCCGACGGGATCCGGCTCGACGCGTCATTGCGGCAGATCCACGCTCAGCCTCCGGCCGAAACCGACGCGGCGAGGCAAGATCCGATGCTTACCACAGTCCCGGGACGTGGTTATGGGCGCGTCGGGGGGCCCTGGGGACCCCTGGCTGGGGCCGGCTACTCACGGCGGCGGCCACTCGTCGAGCGCACCGTGGAGCTCCGAGGAGTGGTCGCGCAGCCAGTGGCGCCACGTCCGGTGATCTGGCCGCCGGGACGCGACGATCTCCCAGAACCGCGGCCCGTGTCCGAACACCCTCAGGTGTGCCAGCTCGTGGATCACCACCGTCTCGAGGGCCTCGGGCGGGGCGAGGATGAGACGCCACGAGAAGGCCAGCCGACCCTCGCGCGACGCACTGCCCCAGCGCGTCCGCTGGTCGCGCACGGTGATGGCGCTGGGACTCACGCCCAGGGCAATGGCGTGCCGTGCGATGTCGCGCTCGATGGCCGCGCGAGCCCGTGGCTTCAGCCAGGCCTCGAGGACCGCGCCGATGGAGCGCCGGTCTGTGGGTGCCAGTCGGACCACGATCTCATCGGCCTCCTCGCCGCCGACCCGTTCCACGCTGGAGCGGCGGATGCCCGGCCGTGCCGACTCGATCCGAAGGTGATGATCGGCTCCGCGAAAGCGGATCGAGGCACCATCCCGGAGACCTCCCCGCGCAGCCGATCCGGCCTGCTCCCGGGCCAGCCGCTCCAGGTGTCGACGGAGCCAGGGCTCGCGCTCCACGAGGAACGTGTGGACGAGGCCCTCCGGATCCGACCAACCGCGCCGCCCGGGTGTCGGCACGGTCACGACGACACCTCGGTCGGGATGGATCACGACTCGCAGACCGCGCGACCGCGGCGATCTCCGGAGCGTGTATGGGACCGGACCACCAGGCAGGCGTGCCAAGGCGTCGGTCTCGGTGACGGTCACGGCTGCCATGGTGCCACGCCGCAGTCTGGACCATACCCGGCCGACCCAAGCCGAGCCTCTGCTACAATCCGCGCTCCGTGGGGCTATAGCTCAGTTGGAAGAGCACCTGCATGGCATGCAGGGGGTCCGGGGTTCGAGTCCCCGTAGCTCCACCACCGCGACGAGACCGTGCAACCCTCACCCCTCGTCGGCGCGGCGGGGGGCGATCCGTCTCCGAGGACCCACGTGACCGA
>JANONZ010000333.1:0-2381 GCA_031421095.1 Thermomicrobiales bacterium | reverse complement strand
GTGGATCGACCCGGCTGCAGGACGAGGGCTCGCCACAACTCCTCGGGGTTACTCGCGGTCCAGAGGGCGACCAAGTCACTGAGGGGATCGATCTCAGCCCGAACCGGATCGTCTTCCCAGTGGTCCATCCGCGTCTCCCAGTGAGATCTGCTCGCGGGCTGCCCGGCGAGCATCGTCGACCCAGATCATCGGTCTGGCTACCAGCACCGTTCATACCCAATATGTGGCCTAGCCGAGGCACGGCCCGGGTCGGTGCGAACGGGTGAAAGGGCTCAGATAAGGGCTCAGACACTCGGCACCGGGCCGTTTGTGGCCCCGATTTGAGCACGAATCGGTCTGACCGAGAAGAGTGGTACCGCATACCGGACTCCCGGTGAATCGTCTCATGCGTCTCAGCCGAGATCAGAAACGCCTATGAAGAGGCGCATGAGACGCAAGAGACAGAAATGTTAAGGTCTCCAACAAGGGCTCCCCCCGGGGGCCAAGGAATGCGTCGACTACGGCCCACTGCCGATCGGTGTCGGGTACCGGCGCTCCCCGGACCAGCGGCGCGCGCGGCGCGCGAGCTGCCGTGCGGCCGCGGGCGACCGGCCGACGGTCGACGCGATCGGGTCGAAGGGCATGCCGAACACGTCGTGCAGCACGACGCGACGAGGTGAGGTGTAGTCGTGCCGTCGTCTGGTTCGTCCCTTGGACGGAGCAGCGCGAACTCGATCAGCTGGAGGAGGGTCTGCGGGGCGCAGAGCGTCGGCCTATTCCGGATGAGCTGTCACGGGCTGCATACGAACACCCAACCCGTCGCCGCGCGGCGGATCAACGCCCAGCCGCGTTCGCACCGCCGAGGCCCTACATCCCCGGAGGCGGCGTCAGATTGTAGCGGCGGATCACGTCGGGCAGCCAGTCCGGCTCCGCGAACGGGATCCCGTAGCGGCTGTCGAGGTCGGCGCTGGCATCAGGGTCAAGCCCGCCGGCATCGTTCGCTTCGGCCAACTCCCGGAAGAACTCCTCGAAGCCTGCGGGCGAGATGACCTCGATCATCCGGGCCGGCGTTCGGCCGGCGTTCCACATCGCGTGGATCTCGCCTCGCGGCTTGACGATGTAGCCGCCCGCTCCGAGGACGACCTCCTGGTCCTCGGACCGGAAGCCGATCTCGCCCTCGAGCACGATCGAGAACTCGTCCTCGCGCGTGTGGACGTGCGGCGGCACGAGGGCGCCGACCGCGAAGGGATGCTCGACGATCGAGAGGGCGCCGCCGCTGTCCGCGCCGTCGAGCTTGAAGATCACGCCGATGCCATCGAGGAGCTCGCCGCGGCGGCCGCCGCCCGGCTGCACCACCTTGACCCGGGACGCCACTCCAACCTGGCTGCCTCCGTCCATCCCGCACCTCCCAAATCGTGTAAACAGGGATGTATAGTGACTCTCTGAGGACCGGCTGTCAATATGATGATGCAAATGCGTACATCGAAAACGCGGCGCTACCGGATGGGGCGCCGCGCCGAGCAGGTCGACCAGACCCGACACCGCATCGTCGAGGCCGCCGTGCGGCTCCACACGTCGGCCGGTCCGGCGAACACATCAATCGCCGGGATTGCCGAGGCCGCCGGGGTCACGCGGGTGACCGTCTACCGCCACTTCCCCGACGTCGAGGTGCTGTTCGAGGCCTGCCAGGTGCACTGGGAGCAGCAGAACCCGGGCCCGGACCCGGTCGAATGGCGGGGGCTCGAGCCGCTCGAGCACAGGGCGCTCGTCGCCCTCCGCGCTCTCTACCGCTGGTACCGGGAGCACGCCGACGAGCTCTACCCGATCCACCGCGACTTGGAGGCGATGCCGGCGGCGGCCCGCGAGCGAACCTCGGCGGACACGCGCGCGCTCGCCGAGGCGCTCGTCGAGGGCCACGGTCGTCGTGGCAGGGCGGGGCGGGGTTTGCTTGCGACGGCCGGTCATGTAGCCAGCTTCTGGACCTGGCGGTCACTGGCCCTCGAGCAGGGACTCGACGACGAGGAGGCCGCCGAGCTCGGGGCGCGATTTCTCGCCGCGGCCACTGCCGCGACTGCCTGAGGTCTCTGAGCCCTGGCGTGCGCGTGCCACCAAGACGCTGGTGATGCTCGTGGCCGCATGCGGCGTTTGGGCATTCACGTCCTTCGAGGTCCGCTTCTCGATATCGAGCGGCGCGGCACACAGGCGGTAACGGTCGTGGTGATGGGCATAGGTCTCGTCAGGAACGCCGGCATCCAAGCGAGTTCGAGGCCAGTGCGTGGCTCTTCGTCGGCCCGATGCTGCCGGCCCTCGCAGGTCCAGGAAATTACGCCGCGGGCCGCGAGCATGTGCGATCGGGTGAAAACCTCAACATCTGGTGTGCGATCCGAACTCACCGCACTAGA
>JANONZ010000332.1:0-4407 GCA_031421095.1 Thermomicrobiales bacterium | reverse complement strand
CGTCGGCGCGCTCCTGGGCGGCCCGGACCTCCTCGAGGCTCGTCTGCGGCCACATCTGTCCCGAGATCGCCGGATCAGGACTCGGGGCCTCCGCACCCTCCCGCAGCCAGAGGCCGCCAAAGCCGTCCGAGAGGGTGTCGGCCTCGGCGTGGCGGACGAAGGTCAGGTTGCGGAGCCGCTCCTCCAGGGGACGGCCGCTCAGGGCCTCGGGCTCGCTCCCGTCGTCGCACGTGTACACCGGCGAGGGGATGATGAGCTGGGTGCTGCCCTCGAGCTTCCCGGTGCCCGTCATCGTCGACGGGCCGCCCGAGCACACCGAGGCGATGTCGTCGCGCACCACGATCTCGACGGCACCGTCGCCCGTGGCTTGGATGGTCATCGTCTGGGTGCCGCCGTCGGCGTCGGTCGTGGAGACCCATGTGCCCTGGAAGACCGGCCCGCCGATGCTGGGTCGATCGACATAGAAGTTGAGCGCCAGGGCGGCGGCCACCACGACGACGACGGCACTGCCGAGCGCAGGTACGAATCGGGGCATGTGAAGTCTCCCCAGGAGTGCGCGCCATCCGACCTGCTGCCTGCTCCTCCGCGTCCGCTCGAAGGTGGCTTCGAGGACTCGCTCTGGTAGCCGCGCCGGAGCCGTCTGCTCGAGCCAGTTGCTGATCGTGTCGTCAAACCGCTCGTCTGTGGCCATCATGCAGTCCTCTTCTGGGCGTCCGACGCCTGTCGTGCGTCGGCTTCGAGCGCCGCACGCAGCGCCTCGATCACGTAATAGAGTCGTGATCTGGCGGTCCCCTCGGCTATCCCGAGGATGCCCGCGATCTCGGCTGCCGAGAACCCGCTGTAGTAGTGGAGGACGACCACCGCTCGCTGCTCGGGCTTCAGTCGAGCGAATCCCCGCTCCAGCTGTTCCCGATCGGAGACGGAACCGGTCTCGTCGCTGATCGAGGCGTCGAGCGGGAGCGGTCGCACCTGCTGCGACCAGCGCCGCAGCTGTCGACCCTGGTCCGCACAGGCGTTGACCACCAGGCGATAGAGCCAGGCGTCGAACCGATCCGGATCGCGCAGCGAGGGCAGCTGTTGCCACGCGCGAACGAGCGCTTCCTGCACCGCGTCCTCCGCCAGGTCCGCCGCCCGAAGGATCAGGCGAGCGACCGCATACAGTCGATCGCCGGCGGAGGTCGCGAGGACTTCGAATGCCTCGTGGTCTCCGCGGCTTGCCGCCTCAACGAGATCGCGCCTCATGCCCTCTCCATCTCCTGCACGAGCCGGTTCTGGCGCGTGCTACCCGTTATGACGGATCGTGCAGGCCCAGATACTCAAACAACGGAAAGCGGCGCCCAGGGCGAGGGCGTGCTCGTGGCCCCGCCGAGCTGTGGCGCGCGCCTCCGGGCTGGCCGGATCGAGGCGACTCCGGAGGACGGGCATGTCGGGATGATAGGTCCGGCCTCGGCCTTGACGCCGCCGGCTGCGCGATTGATGATGTGAACGTCATCAGGAGGCAATTGCACTGTGTCCATGGCCGGCCGAATGCTTCGCGACGCGCGGCACCGCGCAGAGCTCACGCAGCGCCAGCTCGCCCAGAAGTCGGGGATCCCGCAGGAGACCATCGCGCGCATTGAGCGCGGCCGCACCGACCCTCGCGTGAACACGCTGGACCGCCTGTTGGCCGCCTGCGAGTTCGGCCTGGAGGTCATGCCGCGCCTCGGCATCGGCGTCGATCGAACGCAGATCCAGGCGCTGCTGCGGCTGTCGCCGACGGAGCGACTCGAGGTCGCCGTAGCCAA
This sequence comes from Thermomicrobiales bacterium, assembly GCA_031421095.1. GTDB lineage: Bacteria > Chloroflexota > Limnocylindria > Limnocylindrales > CSP1-4 > SPCO01. Next base: position 2,623 of record JANONZ010000332.1, on the reverse strand, counting down.
CGATCGGCACTACGTCGAGCTCCGCCGATCTCTTCGACGGGTGGCCGAGTGAGCGAGCACCCGCTTCTTCAGGCCGACCGAATCCTGCGAGAGCTGCTCGACGCCAACGTCCAATTCGTATTGATCGGCGGTCTCGCAGCGCAGGTGCACGGCTCGCCGTCGTTGACCGGGGATGTCAACGTCTGCTGTGCGCTCGACGGCGAGAATCTCGCTCACTTGGCCGTCGCCCTGGGATCCCTCGTGGCGATCCGCCGCGAGATGCCGCCCGGGCTCCAGGCGCCCCTGGACGCCCGGGCGTTGCGCGCTGGAGATGTGTTCACGCTCTCTACCCGATACGGAGATCTGGACCTTCTTGCGCATCCGGATCCTGGCCTCGACTTCGAGTCGCTCGTCGGACGATCGATTGCGGCCGAGGTCCTGGGCGTGGAGGTCAGAGTCGCCAGTCTCGAGGACCTGATGGCGATGAAACGCGCCGCCGGGCGACCGAAGGATCGGATCGAGCTGGAGATCCTGGGGGCGCTTCGAGAAGAGCTCGACCGCCGCGACTGACGTCGGGTCGGATCGTGCCCCCGCCCGGCGGTCGCACCGCGACCCGAGCCCGAGAGGTTGCATCGACCTACGTCAGTGCCAGCCCGATGAGGAACGCGGACAACGGAACGGCTGCCACAGTCGCAACAACCACGACCGGCAGGCGGCGTGGGCCGGCAGCGACGAGTGCCAGGAGTCCGGCAAGGACCAGCGGCAGTCCGATTGACGCGAGCCCAACGACTCCGGCCAGAAGGTAGCCGGCCGTCGCCCCGTAGAGCGACGCCTGGGCGAAAAAACGCTCATTCAGCCCGCCAGCGGCAGCGCCGGCAAGCGAGAGGGCTGCCATGACGCCGATAAACGCCGCGAAGAACACGACTCGCGACGCGATCTCGGTCCCTTGGCTCCGCACCACGAGAACGTAGCCGACATCCACTGCCGCACCAAGGACAGCGGCTGCGAGTGCCGCCTTGCCCGTCATCGGAGAACGAGTACGGCGAAGGTGGCGAGCGCTGCCAGCGCGAACCAGCCGATCTCGCCGCGCCGATCTCCATGCCTGCGTTTCCAGGCGAACCACAGACCGATCGGGATTCCGCCGAGGACCCCGACGCCGAATGCCCATGGATCGGCGTGGGTGTGGCTCGGGGACGTCATCCTGAGCTCCCACCAGCGTGCTACCCTGTTATAGCAAGTTATGACCGCTGAACACGCTACTGTCAAGGCGCACGTTACAGCCGGCGGGGCCACGGGCGACGCCGCAAGCGGCCATGGCCACAAGACGGCCGAGGAGATCCGCATCGAGCTCGCCCAGGCATGGGGCGAGATGGGCGCGGCCTGGGGGGTCACCCCGGCGATCGCCCGGGTCCAGGCGTATCTGATGGCCCGCCAGTCGCCGCTCACGGAGCGCGAGGTTCGCGAAGCCTTGGGCTTGAGCCATCGGGCGGCCAGCCTGGCCCTTGCCGAGGCCGAGTCCTGGGGGATCGTCGAGCGCGTCCCGGAACCTCGGCGGGTCGGTCGGCGCGGCCCAGCTGGGGCCGCCTACCTGGCGGTCGGCGATCACTGGCAGTGGTTCGGTCGGGTCGTCGCCGAGCGCAAGGTCCGCGAGGGTGACCCGATCATCGGCGTGCTCGAGGCCAAGGAGCGGGAGGCCGCCTCCGCCCTCGAAGCCAACCCCGATGACCGGGAGCTGGCCGCTCTGCGCGACTGGCTATCGGCCTTCCTCGTGTTCGTCCGGCTGTTCGATCGGGCGGTTGGCCTGGTGCCGCAGCTCGATCCGCGCGAGCTCGAGCGCTCGATCAGCCTGCTTGGCCGGATCCCGGATACGACGATCCTGCGCCTGTTCGATCTGCTCGGTGGATTGCCGGATCAGGACGTGATCGAGCTCGTCGAAGCGCTCTCGCGTTTGTCGCCGACCGCGGCGCGCCGCGCCACGAAGCTGATGTCGGGCGTCATTCGGACGGTCTCGCGGTAGCGCGGGTGAGCGAGCCGCGAGCAGATCGACCGCACGTCCCCGGCTACGGTATCCCGGAGACGACCGACGGCATCCTGCCTTGGTCGTGGGCGCACGAGCGGCTCGAGGTTGAACATGGCCTCGGGGAGCCTCTCGTCGCACGAGCGTTCCCCCGAGTCGCGTTCTTGCCAGGACGGGCCTCGTCAGGTCCCGCTCGGGGGTGAAACGTGCCTGGCAGTCGCTGAGAATCCCATCGACCGCCAGCTCAATCGCCGCCGCCTCGGCCCTCGTGGACGCTCGTGCGATAATCACGGCGCGCGCGGGGCTCGGCCGACTCGATCGGGCGACGACCCCGGGGCCAGACCCGGCCGGCGAACCGAGCGCGAGACCACCAGAGGATCACCCGCACATGACCGTCGAGACGTCTACCTGGGCCACCAAGAAGGGTCTCGCCCAGATGCTCAAGGGCGGCGTCATCATGGATGTCGTCACGCCCGACCAGGCCAGGATCGCGGAGGATGCCGGCGCGGTCGCCGTCATGGCGCTCGAACGCGTCCCGGCCGATATCCGCAAGGATGGCGGCGTCGCCCGCATGAGCGATCCCCAGATGATCGAGGGGATCATGGCTGCCGTCACCATCCCGGTCAT
>JANONZ010000331.1:0-2273 GCA_031421095.1 Thermomicrobiales bacterium | reverse complement strand
TCGAACGACGGTGGAGATCCGGGGCGACTTCCCGGATTGGACGATCTGGCGCGGACCGTGGCCTGCCGGCGAGACGGTCGACCAAGTCGGCGCCCGGGCGGACCGGGCGATCGCTCGCGCCCGCGCAGCCGATGGCGACGTGCTTGTCTTTGCGCACGGACACCTGCTGCGGGTCCTCGCGGCGCGCTGGCTCGGCCTGTCAGGGGCGTCCGGCGGCCTGTTCGAGCTCGGAACGGCGACCCTGTCGATCGTCGGCTGCGAGCGGGACGATCCAAGCATGGAGCTGTGGAACGAGGCCTGCCACCTCGTCTGATCCGACCCGTCCTATGACCCGGCCCGCTTGACGTAGGCGTCGCGCCAGGCGTCGTCGAGGTCGCCGAACGGCTGCGGCGCCCCGGGCACCGTCCAGACGTGCATCATCTCGACCGTCCGCGGCATGGACAACGAGCCGACCGGGCAGCCGCCGAGGGGCGAGACGATGCCCGTCAGGCCAAGGGGCACGAGCGAGAAGCAGATCTGTTCATGCCCATGCCAGACCGTCAACGGACCCCCGACAGCCGGACCCACCTCGCCGAAACCGGGCATCTGAAACATGGCGCCCAGCAGGATCGGTCCATGCGTCCCCATCGCGTAGACGAGCGACTCCGGCCGCTCCGGATCGAGCACTCGATCGTCATGCTCGTACGCCTCGTTGGACGCGTGAGAGTCGAGCCCGGCGATACCGTCCACGGCGTAGCCATCGCGCGCTGCCACGGCCGGATCGGCGTAGCGCGCGATGGCCGCGCGTGTCGCCTCGAGAAGCGCCCGAGCCGCGCTGACCTGCGCAACGCTGGCCGCTGCCGGGATCGACGCCGACAGCGACGTCCCAGGGGCTGGCACGGAGCCCACGCCCTGGTCATGTTCGTGGGCCTGGACGCCGCCGGCGGCCGCGAACGCCCCGACCCAGCCAGACAGCCCGGTCAGTACGACCAGCAGGATCGTGACTCCGCTCGCGGCCCAGCCTCGAACGCGGCGACCGGGAGCCGGGCGCGAGACGATGGCCAGGGCCGTTACCTCCATGAGCTTCGTCGCCAGCCCGATCTGATCGGGCGCTTGCCCGCCGACCATCGCAAGCGGGTAGGCGACGAGCGACCCGAGCAGGACGGCGGTAGCGAGCACCCGCCACGACAGACCCAACGCAAGCCGGCGCGCCGCCTCGGCCAACAGCGCGGCGTCGAGGAGGAAGAGCAGGCGCAGGCCCGGCCCGCCATGACCGATCGCCAGACCGACATGGACAGCCGCGACGCTCGCCAGCAGCCAGAAGCAGAGCTTCCGAACCGGCGACAGGACCGCGTACCCGGAAACGAGTCGCGTGACCCGTGGGCCACCCTGCGTCCGCACGATCCAGGCCACGACCGGCAGCACCGCGACCGCCGCCACGGCCAGCTCGTGGCCGGGTGCGATGTCGTAGAGCGGACTGCCGATGGTCCCGGCGGCGATCCCCGGGATGGCGCCAGCGGCACCGTTGGCATGGTGCAAGATAAACATCCCGATCACCTCCGCCGCAGGATCGCGATGACCGCCGCCGGAACGACGAGCCCGCCCAGGAGCGGAACCGGCGCCAGCGCCTCGCCGGTCATCAGGAGCGCCAGGACAAGATCCACGATGCCGACCGCGAGCACGCCCGACTCCGCGAGCAGCGTCCAACGCCGAGCGGGACGCGATCCGCGGGCAAGCCCGGCGGCCGTCGCGAGCGTCAACATGGCGGCGCCCGCCGTCAGGGCCAGCGAGATGCCGCCCGCCGCACCGGCAAAGGCCAGGAATACGACCGCCTCCAGCGTGCCAGCAACCAGGACCGCCCCCTGGATGAGCACCAGGACGTGCGCCACCTGCATGAGGTCCGGCCGCAGCGGCCGCGCGGTTCGAGCCTGGTTTGTGGGTTCCATGCGCCCACACTGGTGCGCCTCGATGAAGCGCCGATGGGGCCCGGATGAAGATTCGATGAGAACGCCGCCCCAGGCCCGTCAGACGTGCATCTGGCCGGCTCCCACAGACGCCAGATCCGCCGGACGCGCAGTGTCAGCCGGCAGCAGCGGGAGCTCCACCCGGAACCGTGCCCCTCCGCCTTCGCGGTTCGTTGCGTCGATCGAACCCGCATGAGCCTCGACGATGGACGCCGCGATGGCGAGACCAAGGCCGGCGCCTCCGCCCGATCGAGCCGGATCCGTCCGGCGGAAGCGCTCGAAGATCCGCGCCTCGTCCCCAGGTGGGATGCCCGGGCCACGGTCCACGAC
>JANONZ010000330.1:0-2619 GCA_031421095.1 Thermomicrobiales bacterium | reverse complement strand
ACCGCCCAGTCCCCCGCTGATCGAGGAGCAGGACCCGATAGTCCGTGAGCGCTCGCGTCATCCAGCCCGAGGGCGGGCTCGTGGGCCGCATCGCCTCGAAACCTGGGCCGCCCTGGAGGAAGAGCAGGTACGGCTTGTCGGGGCCGTCGGGATCGGCGACCTCGCGGGTGAACACGGTGATCGTCGGTCCGTCCGGCCGGGCATGGTCCAGCGGCACGACGTGCTCGCGTTCCGTGAGGATCGCACCGGGGATGCGAGTGGTGAAGGTCATGAGCCAACTCTAGCCCGATGGACGTCGGTCCTGTGCCCTGGTCCGGATCCTCGGCGCCCGGTCCGGCGCCCGCGGCGCCCGCGGGGGCCGCGGGGGCCGATGTTCCACCTGGGAACGGATTCGCGATGAACGCCTCGTGGACTGATCCCAAGACTGCAGTTACTGACCGTTTGAGCGATCGACCACGAGGGACTCGTACGAAAAGCGTTCCCAGGTGGAACGGCCGGGTGGACCGAGGTGGCCGGGTAGACCGAGGTGGCCGCCCGGGCGCAACGGACATCCGGGCGTCGGACGGCGTCATCCATGTGATCGATTCGGTACCGATTCCGCTCCGCCTGACGTTGAGCCAGAAGGCGGTCCGCGACGCAGCGTCAGCGAGCAGTGCCGCCAGGACGTCCGGATCGAGGCCGACCAGAGCAGCCCGGGCCGCAACGTTCGGCGGGTCATCGACCGGTCGTCGCGTGGGCCGCATCCTCGGTGCCGAGGACGAGGCAGGACGTGAGTCGGCTCGCGTTGTCCCGGACGATCGCCTCGCCGAGACGGAGGATCTCGCGGACGCGCTCGTCCACGAGGCGATAGCGGTTGAACCGACCCTCGACGCGCGCCTCGACGTAGCCGCACCAGCGCAGGCACGAGAGGTGACTCGATACCCGGCCCTGCGCGAGCCCGAGGGCCTCGACGAGCTCCGTGACGGTACGCGGCCGCTCTTCGAGGAGCTCGAGGATCCGTACTCGAGTCGGGTCGGAAAGCCCCTGAAAGAAGCTCCCGAGGACCTCGGCCCGGTCGAGGTCTGTGGGCCGTCGCGCGGCGGCCGGCAGGTTGCTGGTCATGCGATGCGTCCTCCTTCGCCGTGCGGTCACGACGTCATTCCGCGCAGCACGACAGCTTCGAGACGTCCTTGCGGAAGGCCTGAGCGCCGATCTTGAGCGCCTCGCTCATCGTCGGGTAGACATGGATGAGATCGATGAAGTCGTCGATGGTCGCCTTGAAGTGCATGGCCATGGCGGCTTCGTGGATCACCTCGGCCGCCGATTCGCCGATCATGTGGACGCCGAGGATCCGCTCGTCGATCGTCGACGCGATCATCTTGACGAGACCCTCGGGTCGATGGATCGCGCCGGCCCGCGGGACGTACTTGAGCGGCGTCGTCGCGGTCACCGCCGGCCGGTGGCCTGCCTTGACCTCAGCCTCGGTCAGGCCGACGACCGCGATCGGCGGGTCGGTGAAGATCGCCCGCGGGATGACCGACCCGTCGAACGAGCGGCGTGCGTCCTTGAAGGCGTTGTCCGCGACGATCCGGCCCTGCCGAGCGCCGACCGGGGTGGCCATCTGGGAGCCATGCTGGCGGCCGATGACGTCACCCGCGGCCCAGATGTGCGACTGCGAGGTCAGGAGTTCGCCGCTCACCACGACATAGCCATCCGGATCGAGCGCGACTCCGGCCAGCTCCGCGCCGATGTCGTCGGTGTTCGGGGTTCGGCCTGTGGCAATGAGGAGCCGCTCCGCCCGCAGGATGCGCCCGGCAGCGGGCGTCTCCACCGCGACGGCGACCCGGCGGCCGTCGCCCGAGACGCGCTCGACGCGGGTATCGGCCAGGACCTCGATCCGTTCGGAGCGGAACGACTCGGCGAGCGTCTCACCGAGTTCCGGCTCGTAGCCGCGCAGCAATGCAGAGCGGGCGACGATCGTCACCTGGCTGCCGAGGCGGGCGAACATCTGGGCGAGCTCGACCGCGATGTACCCGCCGCCCAGGACGACGAGCGACTCCGGCAGCTCCCTCAGGTGTCCGGCCTCGTCCGCGTCGAGCAGGTCGCTCGTCAGGTAGGGCACCGTGTCGAGTCCCGGGATCGTCGGGATCGTCGGCCGGCTCCCGGTCGCGATGAGGATCCGGTCGGCCTCGATCGTCCGGCCGTCGAGCGAGATCGTCCTGGGGCCGACAAAGCGGGCATCGCCTTCGAGGATGTGCAGGTCGGTCATCCCGTCGGCGACGCTGGCGTACTTCTTGGCCCGATAGTCGTGGACGACCGCATCCTTCTGGGCGATGAGCGCCTCGAAATCGACGCTGACGTGGGCGGGGCCCAGGCCTTCGAACCGGGGATGACTGGCCTCCCAGACGATCCGTGCCGCCTCGATGAGGTTCTTCGACGGCAGGCAGCCCCGGTTGACGCACGTCCCGCCGAGCGTGCGCCGCTCGACCATGGCGACCCGGGCACCGAGCTCGCTCGCTCCGATCGCCGCGGCGAACGCGGTCGAGCCCGAGCCCAGGATCAGGAGGTCCAACCGGTCACTCATCCGAGGCCGGCCGGCGACCGCGCTCGAACACGTTGTACTGGCCGGTCGCCCGAACG
>JANONZ010000329.1:0-2542 GCA_031421095.1 Thermomicrobiales bacterium | reverse complement strand
ACCTTCTCGCTGGGGATGAAGCAGCGCCTCGGGATCGCGGCAGCCCTCCTGCCCGATCCGGAGCTGCTCATCCTGGATGAGCCTACGAACGGCCTGGACCCGGCGGGCATCAGCGAAATCCGGCGCCTGTTGCGGACGCTCGCCGCGGAGGGTCGGACCATCCTGGTCTCGTCCCACCTGCTGGCCGAGATCGAGGCTGCCTGCGACTACCTCGTCGTGCTCCGCTTCGGCGAGCTCCTGTTCGCGGGCTCGATGGCCGACATGCTCGCCCGGACCAGCGAGCACATCGATGCCCGGCCTGAGCTCGACGCCGACATCGAGCGGCTGGCGCAGGCTCTCGTCGCCGCGGGCTTCGACGCGACGGCCGGTCCCGATGGGGTCGTCGTGGCCGCGGGCCGCGATCGGGCGGCGTCCGTCAACCGGACCGCAGCGGCGGCCGGCATCGCCCTGTCCCTCCTGCTGCCGCGCAGCGATGGCCTGGAGGACGTCTTCCTGCGGATGACCGGCGAGCGCGATGGCGATCTCGATGCGGCTCCCGCCACAAGACCGGAGGTCCACTGACATGCTGCGCGCCACGCGTTCAGAGTTCACCAGGCTCCGCCGCCGGGCATTCGGGCTCGGCTGGCTGGGCATCAGCGCGGGCCTGTCCTTCCTGTTCGTCACGACCATCTTTGGTGCCGCCGCCAGCGGGACGGTCATCCCGGCCGCGGCGCCCGGCGGCGCCTTTCCGAGCCTCGGCGACTTGCAGGCAGCGGACGGCTACCTCGCGGGGCTCCCGGCGGTGTCCACGATCCTGGGCGTGGTCACGCTCTCGTTCTGGGCGTTCGCCGTGGCCAGCGACTACGGCAGTGGCCTCATCCGCCTCCTGGTCCAGGCCCAGCCGTCGCGCCTTACCCTGCTGGGTGGCAAGGTCGCGGCCTTGACCTTGATGACGGCCGTCGTTGGCGCGATCGCGACCGTGGTCGTCATGCTGGCCTCGTTGATGACCGCGGCACCGAGCGGCATCGACACCGCGGCCTGGGCGACCGACCTTGCCGACATCGTCCCGACCGCGGCCCGGTCGTGGGCCTCGTCGTTCCTGGCCCTTGAGGTCTGGGGCGTCGTCGGCCTCGCCATCGCGACCCTCGCCCGCAATGCCCCGGTGGCGATCGCCGTGGGTGCGAGTTACGTCCTTATCATCGAGGGCGTGGTCCGGCTGATGGCCGAGGACATCGCCGATGTCCTGCCAGGGGCGACGCTCACCGCGATCGTGTCCGGCGGCACGCCGTCGATCGACCAGGCGACGGCCATCGCGCTCGGCGTAGCCTATGCCGCGGTCGGTCTCGTGGTCGCCGGCGTGACCCTGGTCCGGCGCGACATCGTGGACTGACCCCGGGCAACGCGGGGACCCAGGCAGGAGTCGGATGAGCGCACGGGGTGACAGGACGCGAGCCCGGCTGATCGAGGCGACCACGCAGGTCGTCGCGCAGGTGGGCTACTCGCGGGCCACGACCCGGGCCATCGCGGACCTCGCCGGGGTCGCCGAGGGCCCCATCTACCGGCACTTTCCGGACAAGCAGCAGCTGTTCTTCGCGGCGGTCCTGGAACGGAACGCGCCGATCGTGGCATGGCTCGACGGCTTTCCGGCCCTGGCCGGCACGAGCACGGTCCGCGACAACCTGTGCGACGCCTTCGGGCAGCTCGGGCAGCTGCGGGCGGACCTGCTCCCGTTGGAGCTGTCCTTACGGGCTGATCCGGAATTGGCCAGCGGGCTTCGCGACATGATGGCCGCCGGCGCCCGCCCGCCCGCCGGGCTTGGCCCACCCCGCGACGGGCCGATCGGGCTCGTCGGCGGCTACCTCGCGGCCGAGCAGCGGCTGGGCCGCATCCGCACCGATGTCGATCCATCGACTACAGCGATGATCCTGCTCGCGCTGCTGTTCGGCCTGGCGATGTCCCCGGCGCAACCCGATAGCCCGGTGGATGTGGGGATGATCGAGGCCGCCATCGACCTCGTCCTAAGGGGCCTCGAGCCGCCACGCTGAAGGCCGCTGACTCCTGGGGACGGTCGAGTCAGCTCGCCGCGCTCGTCGAGTCAGCTCGCCGCGTCCGCCGCGTCCGCGGCCAGGCGGTAGCGGTCCACGTCGCGGTGGATCGGATCGGGGTTGACGTTGCGACTGCGGGCCAGACGCTCGGTCAGGATCTGGAGGGCGGTGGCGCTCCCCAGCAGGGCCGCGACGGCGGGCGGCAACTCCGCTGCGTCCGCAACGGTGATCCGCCCCGCGGAGGTGAGCTCGCTGGGCAGCTGCGCGTCATACCCTGCCGAGACGATCGCGGCGGCCGGCATGCCGAGGACGCGGGCCGCGGACAGGGCACCTCGGAACCGCGCAGCGCGGTGCAGCAGCGACCGGCGGTCGGTCGCGAGGACGACCAAACCGGTCGTTGGACCCGTCGCGGCGAGATGGCCGTGCAGGAACGTCTCCAGGTCGCGATAGGCCGCAGGTAGCCAGGCGCCCTCCTCCACCTTGAGCACGAGTTCGCGACCGGCGGCCCGATCCGCTCC
>JANONZ010000328.1:0-7601 GCA_031421095.1 Thermomicrobiales bacterium | reverse complement strand
GAGTATCCAGGCGAGCCCTTGACTCGGGACGAGTACACTGCCGCGGCCGAGGCAACCCTCGAGCCGTGCACTTGCGGAGGTCGCTTCCGCTACGGCGCGCAGGCCCGCTGCCCCGCCTGCAGGTCCACCAGCAAGTTGTGGGATCGAGACCCGAAAGCGCCGGGGCGGTTCTATGACTGACCCGGCACATGCATTCAAGCGGCTCTCGGCGGCTGAGGCGCTGCGCGCGCTCTACATCGACTTCGAGGGCCAGAAGGACCAACCGCCGGTGCTCCTGGGCGTCCTGCGCCGCGGCGGCAAGGGGTCGACGCCTTTCGTGCACCAGGACGTGGTCGACAAGGCGTTTACGAGCTTTTCCGTGCCGGTGATGTCCCTGCGAGGCGCGGTCGAGAAGGCGGTCCTCCGCGCCGAGCGCGGTGGCCGCCGGATCGTGTCCTGGAGCCAGCACGACCTCGAGGTGGTGAGGACGCTGCGGGACGATGACCCGGAGCTCGTCGCCCGCTTCGAGGGTCGATACGCGAACGCCCTGAGTGTCGCCAAGCGCTGGCGCAATCGGTGCTACGGCGGGGTGAAGCCGGCGATCGGGCGGCTCGCCGACTACTTGGCCTTGATCGGCTATCCGGTGCCCGACGACGCGGCTCCCGGCCAGGTCGGGGAGACGATCCGCGTCCTGCGTCGCCCGCTGGAGCAGGGGCTCCCGCTGACGGCCAGACAGCGATCGCGCTGGGGGCACCTCGTCGAGCACAATCGATATGACTGCGCCGGAATGCGGCGCGTATGCCTGCGGGCGACTCAGGAGTCGGAGGCGTTGGCACCGTGATGGTGACGCGGGACGCCGCCACCCTGGACTTGCTCCCATCCGGAGGTCGGGGGCAGTCTCTTCACATGACTGGCTGATCTCCCCACCATCCAAACACCCACAATCGTGGCAGGATCGATGCCATGAGAACAACCATCGATAGGGCAGGGCGTCTCGTGATCCCGCGCTCCATGCGCGATCACATCGGCTTGATCGGCGGTGGCGAGGTAGAGCTCGAACTCGATGGCGCTGCGATCCGCATCGAGCCGGTTGCCGGGGTCGCCCTCCGGGAGAGCGGCGGCTTCCTGCTCATCCCGGCGGCTGGTACGCCGATCAATGACACACTGGTTCGCGAGTTGATCGATGCCGATCGACACGGACGCTGAGGAGCGCGATGTCGTGCTCGACACCAGCACGGCCGTTGCGTTCGTCGTTGAAGATCACGAGGCCCATGCTGCGATATTCGCGGCGCTCGAGGGCCGTCGCCCGTACTGCTTGCACCCCTACCGCTAGGTACTACGGTCTCGACAAGCGGTTGCAAACCACAAGCGGAAGGAGTCCCGTGTGCTGAGGCAGGTCGCGGAGGGTGTGCTGGTCCACGAGAGCGAGTTCCTCCAGAGCAACGCCATTGTCGTGCAGGGCCAGGCCGGGGTGTTGCTCATCGACCCCGGGGTGCAAGACCACGAAATGGCCTGCCTCGCGAACGACCTGTCCGATTTGGGCCAGACCGTTGTGGCAGGCTTCTCGACGCATCCTCATTGGGATCACCTGCTCTGGCACCCCCGGTTCGGCGCGGCGCCTCGTTACGGCACGGCCGGCTGCGCGGCCACTGTCCAAGCTCGGCTGCCGGACGCGGCTGCGAAGGCCCGCGTCGCCCAGCTGATACCGTCGGAGATCGTCGAGCAGGTACCGCTGGACCTGCTCGGCCTCACTACCGGCCTACCCGCCGAAACTGAGCGGATTCCTTGGGATGGCCCTGAAGTCCGGATTATCGAGCATCAGGCGCATGCCCCAGGCCACGCGGCGCTGTTGATCAAGGAGCGCGGCGTTCTCGTCGCCGGCGACATGCTTTCTGATGTCCTGATTCCGATGCTCAACCTCAACGGCGCCGAGGACCCGATCGAGGACTACCTTGCCGCGCTGCGGCTGCTCGAGGACGCGGTGGACGACGTCGATGTCCTCGTCCCGGGTCACGGGTCCATCGGCGGACCTGCTCAGGTACGCGCACGGATCGAACAGGATCGCGCGTACGTGCATGCCCTGTGTGACGCCAGTGTTCCCGGCGACCCGCGGGTCGGCCCATCGGCCACGTACGACAAGGATTGGCTGCCCGGCGTGCATGAACGGCAACTACAGGACCTCGCCCGAAGAAGCGAGCGCGACGGCACGCCCGGATAGAGAGTACGAGAACAGGTTGTCGCCGATGACGAGCGGCCGGTACCAGTAGTCGTCCTTGGCGTGAACCACGCCCGAAGATCGCGGATATCGAGCAGCGCCCGCGGGCCGTCCACGACTTTCAGGAGCGCCTCCTGCACGGGCGACCGCGACGCCTGAGGAGCCATCATCAGCTTCTCGGGTGCCCGGCGTGTACAAGCTCCGGTGAGGGCGCCCAGGCAGAGCCCGAAAGCCCGAGGTCGGAGTGCGGATCCCGGCCGTCGTGGCCGCACGGATCAACGTGGACGAGCACGGCGTCGAGACCTCGGATGGATCGAATGAGGTCCCCACGGATGGCCTCCGCGACTTCATGACCCCTCGAGACAGACACGTCGCAGTCGACCGTCGCGTGGAGACTCGCCTCGAGACGGTGGCCGATCCAGCGCACGCGAACGCCGGACACGCCTTCAACGCCGCTGGTGAGCGCGGCCCGTCGCTCGATGTCATCGACGAGCTTGGGATCGACGGCGTCCATGAGTCTCGCGAAGACCTGGCGAGCAGCGCCCTTCAGGATCCACAGGATGGCGACCGTGATGAGCAGGCCGACAAGCGGGTCCGCCTGTGGGAATCCGAGCATTACGCCGATGGCGCCCACGACCACTGCCAGAGACGTGAACCCGTCGGTCCGTGCGTGATACCCGTCGGCAACGAGTGCCGCTGAGCCGATCTCCTTGCCGACCCGAATGCGGTACAGCGCGACGAGCTCGTTGCCGATGAACCCGAACACGCCGGCGATCATGACCAGCCCGAGGTTGGTCACGGGCTGCGGTTCGATGAGCCGGTGAATCGACTCCCAGCCGGCGAGGATCGCGGAGAAGGCGATCATCGCGACGATGAAGATCCCGGCAAGATCCTCGGCACGCCGGTAACCGTACGTGTACCGCCGCGTCGCCGCACGGCGACCCACGATGAACGCGATCCAGAGCGGCACCGAGGTGAGGGCATCGCTGAAATTGTGAATGGTGTCAGCAAGCAGGGCCACGGAGCCCGTGACCAGGACGAGAATGACCTGGGCCGCGGCGGTGATCATGAGGGCGACAAGCGAGATCTTGACCGCACGGATGCCCTTCGCGCTCGATTCGAGTGCGGAGTCGACGCTGTCGGCGCTGTCGTGGCTGTGGGGCGCGATCAGTGTGCGGATGAAGCCGACGATGCCGCTGCGGTGCCCATGGTCGTGGTCTTGGTCGTGGTCGTGCGCAGGGTCATCGTGCGCGTGGCCCTCGGCGTCGTCGTGCGGGTGGCCGCGATCGGCCGAGGCATGCGCGTGATCGTGGCCGAAATCGGCGTCGTGATCTCGAGCCTCGTCGGTGTGCGTATGCTCGAGACCGTGATCGTCGTCCTGGGACACGCTGTGCGGGTTCACTCGGTCGTTACTCCCTTGTCACCGGCGGTTCAAACGTGCAAGATGCCAGCAGCCCACTCGGATGTCAGTCATCATGAGTGAGATGTGTAGTTGAGGATACGACAGATATTTCAGTCAGCGCAAGGTGATGTTTCTCGCTCCCGGACCTCGGCCAGCGACGCCTCTCCGGTTCGGGGAAGTGCGACCGCGCGGGTCTACGGAATCCTCAAGGAGCAGATCCTCACCTGCCAGCTGCCCCCCGGTGCAGGCTTGAACGAAGGCCGCCTCGCCGAGCAGCTGAGTGTGAGCAAGACGCCCATCCGCGAGGCCCTGGCGATGCTCAGCCACGAGGGATTCGTCGAGGTCCTGCCGCGTCAGGGCTACCGTGTGACGGATCTCACCCTCGCCGATGTCCAGGAGATCTTCAACCTCCGCCTTCTCCTGGAACCAGCGGCCGCAGCGCTCGCCGCGGAACGCGCCACTGCAGACCAGCTGCAGGCGCTGCGCTCGCTCGCCGAGGAGCACTTCGAGGTCGATTCGGACGAGGGGCTTACGGCGATGATCGCTCAGAGCCGCGAGTTCCACGTCCGGCTCGCCGAGGCGTCGGGGAACCGGCGCCTGGCGGAGACCTTGCAGCATCTGCTTGAGGAGATGCAGCGCCTGTACCTCTCCGGCCTGAACCTTCGCCAGAGTATCGAGGATCAGCGGGGCGAGCATCGTGACCTGGTCGCCGCCCTGCTGAAAGGCAACCACCACCTCGCCCACGACATCGCCGTTCGCCAGATCGAGTCGAGCCGGGAGCGGGTCATGGACGCCCTGCTCGGCGCTATGTCGTCGCCCGCAGCCGCAGGGGTGAAGCTGAAACTCGAACGTCGCCGCTCAGCAGGGTGAGCCAGCCGTCACACGGCCCCGGTCCGGCGAATGCAGCTCCGGCGAGCGCGATCGACGCCCGGATCCCCGTTCGGGGCGCTGTCCTTGCCGGCACCCTGACCCGTCGCTCCGGAGCGGGACCGATGCCCGGCGTCCTTCTGCTCGGGGGCACCTTCTCCGACCTGCGGGACGGTGACGCCGATCCGCGGAATCGTCCCGACATTCCTCCTCACGGGATGTATCGGCTACTCGCCGCCAGCCTGACGACGGCCGGCTTCGCAGTTCTGCGATTCGACCGGCGCGGCTGTGGGGAGAGCACCGGCTCCCGGCCGGACCGCGCCACCGAGATCGAGGATGGACTGGCAGCCTGGCGCTGGCTGGCTGCGGTGACAGGAGTGTCGAGTTCCATCGCGATCGTCGGTGAGAGCGCCGGGGCATACGTCTTGTGCCGGATGGCCGCCGCTGGCGCGACGCCGGCCGCCGCCGTCCTCCAGGGTGCACTACACCGGTCGATCGCTGGCTTGATCGGGTTCAACGCCGAACGGGCGAGGGCTTGGTGGGAACGCGGACCAGAGGAGCGCTCGTGGATGTGGGCCAAGGCGCGACGGGAGTACGAGAGCGCGGCACTCTGGCCCGCCATCGCCGCGGCACTCGAGGCCGGCGATCCATCGGTGGCCGTCAACGATGAGCACGGCCGGATCGAGCACGACCTCACGGACCTTGCCTTCGACATCGCAAACCCGCCCGCCGAACAGTTCCGGTACCTCCGCTGTCCGACTCTCGTGGTCCATGGGGCCGACGATCTCAACGTGCCGGTCGAGGACAGTCTTGAGACGATTCGTGCACTCTCGGATGCAGGCAACCGCGATGGCGAGCTGCGAATCCTGGCCCGCGCCGACCATTCGATGCAGCAGACACCCGACGACGTTGACCTGCGCGTTCGGGAGCGCTTGTCCATGACGTCGTTTCGGCGGCCGTTCCACACGCTGTATCCCTCGGTCGTGACCGACTTCCTGACGCGCTGCCTGCTTCCTGGCGGTGCGCCGGCAGCGCCGGTGCCGGCCGGCGAACGCGGCAACGGCCTCACTGGCTCGCCCAGGTCCCTGCCCTAAGGGACTGCCACGAAACAAGCCACTCATTCCTTGGGAAGCATGAGGCGAGGCAGGAGGACGTTTGCGAGCCGGGCAGCTACGGGTTCGACAACACCGTCTCCGACGGCACCGCCACCGACACCGGCCACACCGACGTCACGATCACCTGCGTGAACGATGGCCCGACCGCTGTCGACGACGCGTACACGACCAACGAGGACCTCGTCCTGGACGCCACGGTCGCTGGCGCGGCCGTCAGCCCGGCCGACAACGACACCGACCCTGAGAACAACACGCTCACCATCACCGCGGTCAGCAACCCGACCGGCGGCACGGTCAGCCTGGTCAGCGGCACGATCACCTTCGACCCGGCGCAGGACGTCTGCGAGCCCGGCAGCTACGGGTTCGACTACACCGTCTCCGACGGCACCGCCACCGACACCGGCCACACGGACGTCACGATCACCTGCGTCGCGGACCCGTCAACGATCGTCTACCAGGGCGAGACCATGGACGAAACCAACAACGGCTCGACATCACTGTCGGCGAAGGTGACGAGTGGCGACAGCGCCTGCACGACGAGTCGAGCGGTCGAATTCTGGGTGGACCTCGACGGCGACATGGTGTTCGAGTCACCCGACAACGGGTCAGGGCAGAACGAGAAGGTGGCAACGGTCAACACGAACGCATCCGGGGCAGCGACGACGACATACGCGCTCGCGTTCGGCGTGTACCTCCCTGAGGTCGTGGCACCGGCGACGAGCGCTTGTGGTGCGTCGACCGACTACGCGTCGGTCACAGTCGTCGGACCAGGAAACACGGCCACAGGCGGGGGACACTACTTCTGGGACGGCTCGGGTCAGACCGGGTCCGACCGCATCAACTTTGGCTTTACGATCCAGCGGACCAAGGACGGCGCCTACAAGGGCCAAATGCTCTGGATGAACAATGGGCGCAACCGGATCAAAGGCACGCTTAACTCCTATGGCGTGTTCCCGTGCCCAGGGACCGAGCTCATCAAGTGCGGCTCCGCATCGGGCACCGAAGTTATGCAAGAGTGGAGTGGGACGGACTGGGTCGCATCGACTTACGGGACCGTGACCTTCACGATCACCTTCTATGACGGCGGCTCCGCCAGGAAGGGCGGTGCCCTCAAGCCTGACTACTTCGGGACCCAGTCTGTCGAGGGACAGCTGCGAGCGGCCAGCTTGCGGGCGGCCAGCTTGCGGGCGGCCAGCTGGGGGCGGCCACGTGATGATGGGCACCACGTTTCGTTCGACGGGCAACGTATTTCGGCGGGTCGAGCGTACTTGGCAAGGCAGTCGCCGACGGACTCTTATGGCCGACGGGAGGCCCGACGGACGGTCCCGGACGCTTGCCGGGGTCTGGTTTGGTGGCGATCTGTGCGTGGGCCACATCCGCGGGTCGATGCCGAGCGCGGTCGTGAGCCACGGGCAGGCACAGATCGGCCTTATGAGTCCGGGGGCGCATGGGCTGCCGGCCACGCCGGCCACGCCGACCGCGCCGAGATGCGCCGGCCGCAGGTCGTCGAGTGGCGCTGCCATGGGACCAGCCGCATCAAGGACCGGCCGATACACTCCGTGCATGGGCCGTCGCTCGGCGCTCGTGCTGCTCGCCGTCTTCGGGACCGGCGTCTTCCTGGCGGGCCTCGAGTTGATGGTCACCGCCGTCGCGTTGCCGTCCATCCTGGCGGACCTCGCCGATCCGAACGGGACCTCCGCATGGGTCGAGCTGCGCAAGGCCAGCTGGATCATCAACGGCTACCTTCTGGTCTACATCCTGACGATGCCACTCGCGGGCCGGCTGGCCGACCTGTGGGGCGCGCGCCGGCTGTTCATGGGGGCGCTCGTCGTGTTCACCATGGGATCGGCGCTTGCCGGGGCCGCCCAGACCCTGGACCAGCTGATCGCCGCCCGGCTGGTCCAGGCGGTCGGAGGCGGGGTGCTGGTCCCGGTCGGTACGGCGGCCGCGTCGCATCTGTTCGGAGGCGCGGCGCGGCCCCGGGCGCTTGGCATCGTCGGCGCCCTGACCTTCCTTGGGATGG
>JANONZ010000327.1:0-3490 GCA_031421095.1 Thermomicrobiales bacterium | reverse complement strand
CCCGCGCGCCGAGCGGCGACGCCTTTCGCATGTCGATCGATCCGGCCGTCCGCGGATGGTCGATGTCTCCGACAAGCCGTTCACGGCGCGCCGGGCCATCGCCGAGGCGCTCGTTGCCGTGTCGCCGGAGACGATGAGCCTCGTCATCGACGGCGGCGGCTCCAAGGGCGACGTCCTGGGCGTCGCGGAACTGGCCGGCGTGATGGGCGGCAAGCGAACCAGTGATCTGATCCCGCTCTGTCACCCGCTGGCCCTCACGGATCTGACGGTGGCGATCACCCCGGATCGCGCGGCCGGGGTCCTGCGCATCCGGGCGGAGGCCGCGACGACCGGACAGACCGGGGTCGAGATGGAGGCGATGACGGCCGCATCCGTGGCGGCCTTGACCATCTACGACATGGTCAAGGGCGTCGAGCGGGGCGTTGTGATCCGGGGCGTCCGGCTCGTGTCCAAGACCGGCGGCCAGACCGGGACATGGGTCCGCCCCAGCGGCCCACCGGAGGAGCGTCCGTCCGGGATCCGGCCCGGGGACCGGTCCGCCGGCCGGGTCGGGGTCAAGCACAAGAGCCGCCCGTGAACGATGGGTCCGCGACCCGTGCGGCCCGCTCGGCGCTCGTCATCACCGCCAGTGACGGCGCGGCGGCCGGCCTTCGCGTGGACACGTCGGGTGCACGTGTTGGCGAGCGGCTGACGTCCCTGGGCTTTACCGTCGAGCGGCGCGTCATCCCGGACGATCGGGTGGCCATCGCCGCCGCCCTGCGGGACGCCGCGGCGCGTCACCCGCTGGTCGTCACGACCGGCGGGACCGGCTTGACCCCGCGTGACGTGACCCCGCAGGCGACGCTCGAGGTGATCGACTACGAGGTTCCCGGCCTGGCGGAAGCGATGCGCACCGCGGGCCGCGCGTCCACGCCGTTCGCCGATCTGTCGCGCGGTGTCGTCGGCGTACTCGGTCGGACGCTCATCGTCAATCTGCCGGGCAGCCCGAAGGGCGCCCTCGAATCGCTCGACGCGATCGCCGCCGTGCTGGACCATGCTCTCGAGACGCTCGCCGGGCCGTACGATCACACGATCGCGCCCGCCACCGGGGTCGCTCCGATAGGAGAACCGAACAGCTGATGTTCCCGCCATTCAACGACGTTCCCGGCTATCCGCTCGTCTTTCCGGTGTTCTGGGGCGCGGCCGCGTTCTTCGCCCTGGCGATGGCTCGCCATCTGCGCATCTTCGCGATCGCCCGCCCGTCGCACCCGTTCGACCGGATCCCGGCCCGCGTGGTGGGCCTCATCCAGTACGCGTTCGTCCAGACCAGGATGTTTCAGGACCCGCGAGCCGGGCTGATGCACGCCGGGATCTTCTGGGGGTTCGTGCTCCTGACCGTCGGCACGGCGGACATCGTGACCGGGGGGCTCATCCAGACGATCCTGTCGATCCCGTTGGAGGGGGCGCTCTGGATGGCCGTGAGTGCGATGCAGAACGTCGTCGCGGTCATCGTCCTGGTCTCGATCGGGTGGGCGTACTACCGCCGTCTCGTGACCAAGCCACCACGACTGACGCTGAACCGCGACGCGCTCGTGATCCTTGGGATGATCGGTGGAGTGGTGGCGACGGAGCTGTTCGCCCAGGTGTTCCAGGTCGCCGGCTTCGCGGATGTCCCCGGTGCATTCGTCGCCAACGCCGTGGCGATCCCACTGCGGTCCCTCTCGCCGGCCGTCCTGGAACTCACGTTCGCGCTGCTCTGGTGGGGTCACATGGCGCTGGTGGCGGCATTCCTGTGTTACCTGCCGTTCAGCAAGCATCTCCACATCGCGACGGCGTTCCCGAACATCTTCTTCCGCAAGCTCGCCGCGCGGGGCGAACTGCCGAAGATGGACCTGGAGGACGAGAACGCCACGTTCGGGCTCAAGACCCTCCAGGACCTCGGCTGGAAGGACCTCCTCGACGGCTTCACCTGCACCGAATGCGGACGCTGCCAGCAGGCCTGCCCGGCCTGGCAGACGGGCAAACCGCTCAACCCCAAGACCTTCATCATGGGTATCCGGCACATGTCGATCGACGCCGAGCAGGGAATTGACATCATCCCGAACTCGCCGATCGTCCGTGAGACCTACGGCCTCGACGACACGAAGCCGACTGCGGCGGCACTGGCCCGACCGATCGTGGACACCGCCATCCCGTACGACGCCGTGTGGGACTGCGTGACCTGCGGCGCGTGCGTGGAGGCCTGCCCGGTCCTGATCGAACACGTCGACAAGATCGTCGGGCTGCGGCGCAACCTGGTCCTCGAAGAGAGCCGTTTCCCGACCGAGCTGACCGGCGCGTTCCGGGCGATGGAGAACCAGGGCAACCCATGGGGTCAGCCGGCCAGCGCCCGGACCGACTGGACCAGGGGTCTGCCGTTCGATGTGCCGATCGTCGCCTCGGTCGCCGCGGCGGGCGGGCTGGACAAGCTGGAGGTCCTGTACTGGGTCGGTTGCGCGGCCGCCTTCGACACGCGAAACCAGAAGGTCGCGCGCGCTGTGGCCACCTGCCTGCACGCGGCCGGCGTCGAGTTCGCGATCCTGGGCCAGGAGGAGTCGTGCACCGGCGACCCGGCCCGTCGGATGGGCAATGACTACGTCTTCCAGATCCTTGCCGCCGGCAACGTGGAGACCCTGGACCGATACGGGATGGGCGAGAAGGTGATCGTCACGGCCTGCCCCCACTGTTTCAACACGATCGGCAACGAGTACGGGCAACTCGGCGGGAACTACCGGATCGTCCACCACTCGACATACCTTGCGGAACTGCTCCAGAACGGGCGGCTCCAGACCGTGCCGGAGGACGCGACCGCTGCGACGGGGGACCATCGGCCGGGCAGCGTGACGGTCCATGACTCGTGCTACCTGGCCCGCTATAACAACGTCATCGCGGCGCCGCGAGACGTGTTGGGCGCTGCCGGCGTCTCGATCACGGAGATGGGGAAGTCCGGCAAGAACACGTTCTGCTGTGGGGCCGGCGGCGGCCGGATGTGGATGGAGGAGACGCGCGGCACGCGCATCAACGCCGAACGCAGCCGGCAGGTGCTCGAGACCGGGGCGGAGACCGTCGCCACTTCGTGCCCATTCTGCATGGTCATGATGAGCGACGGCCTGGCGGCGGCGGACGGTGGGGGAGCGGTAGCGACCATGGACATCAGCGAGGTCCTGGCGGCACGGATCGCCAGCGTGTCCGAGGCTCGCCGCCTGCCGGTGATCTAGGCCCGCGAGCGGTCAGTCAGGCCTTCGGGCGGGGGCGCCACGCCCGGTCCGCGCCACGCCCCGCGCCACGCCCCGCGTCTCCGGGCGGGGCGATCATCGTGGCCCTCTGCGAGCCGGCCAGACATCAGCCCGGCTCCCCGGATACTGGGACCGGCCAGATGATGCACCGATGGACTCGTATGGCCGAAGATCCGGTCATGCACGCGCCCGACTCGGGGTTCAAGCCTCTGGCCACGCTCAGCAAAAGGTTGAAA
>JANONZ010000326.1:0-2443 GCA_031421095.1 Thermomicrobiales bacterium | reverse complement strand
TCAAGTGGGCCGAGGACTTCTTGGTGCGTTCATCGTGGATCCGAAGCCTGACCCGGTGAAGTACGACCGTGAATACATCTGGATCTCGAACGACACGCTGGGCGGGTTCACCATCAACGGCCACGGCTTCCCGGCGGTCCTGCCGGTCCTTGCCGCGGTCGGCGAGCAGGTCCGTATCAGGTTCATGAACGAGGGGACCATGATGCACCCGTGGCATCTGCATGGGCTGCCGATGCGGGTCGTCGAGCGCGACGGCTGGCCGCTGGGGGGAGCGTCGTTCACATGTGACACCCTTGGCGTCAACCCGGGTGAGCGGTTCGACGTCCTGATCGACGCAAAGACACCCGGTGTCTGGGCGTTCCACTGCCACATCCTGCCCCACGCCGAAGGACCAAACGGGATGTTCGGCATGGTCAGCACGCTCATCGTGGTGCCGGAGAAGGCGCACGTGGACGCGATCGTCAGCGCGCTGCTCGCATAGCACCGGCTCTCGGGCTCAGCTCTCGGGCTCAGTCCACCATCCCGCGGCCATCGCCGGCGCGGGCCAGTTCAGCGGCGGCGTCGACCTCGCGCAGCCGACCTTCGAGGAATGTCCGCTCCGGGCCGTTCGTTGTGAAGGCGCGGGCCCGCCGGTAGGCCTGCGCCGCCTCCGACCAGCGCCCGAGCCGACGCAGGAGATCCGCCCGACTGGCGTGCAGATACGGGTACGTTTCAAGCTCGCCTGCCGCGACCAGTCCGTCCATCATCGCGAGACCCACAGCCGGCCCCGTGGCCATGGCCACCGCGGCCGCCAGGTTCAGCTCGACGACCGGCGACGGCGCCATGTGCTGCAGGGCGATGTACAGGCTCACGATCTGCGGCCAGTCCGTGTCGGCCGGGGTGGCCGCCTCGTCGTGCAGCGCTGCGATCGCGGCCTGGATCTGATACGGGCCCGGTCGACGTGCCGCCAGCGCCCGTGCGACGAGTCCCTGCCCTTCAGCGATGCTGCCCGCGTCCCAGCGTTCGCGGTCCTGGTCGTCGAGCAGGACGAGTTTCCCGGACGGCCCCACCCGGGCCTCGCGGCGGGCATCGTGGAGAAGCATCAGCGCGAGGAGTCCGGCCGCCTCTGGTTCATCGGGCAACAACGACACGACGATCCGTGTCAGGCGGATCGCCTCTGCGCATAATTCGCGTCGGATGAGACTTTCCCCGGATGTCGCGGCGTAGCCCTCGTTGAATACGAGGTAGAGGACCCGCAGGACGCCGTCCAGCCGCTCCGGCAGCAGTTCCGGCGGCGGCACGCGGTACGGGATGCCGGCATCGCGGATCTTGCGCTTGGCCCGGACGAGGCGCTGAGCGAGGGTCGGCTCTGGGACCAGGAAGGCGCGGGCGATCTCCGGCGTCGTCAGGCCACCGAGCATGCGCAGGGTCAGGGCGACCCGAGCATCCATGGCCAGGGCCGGGTGACAACAGGTGAAGATGAGCCGTAGTCGGTCGTCCACGATGTCCATGTCGCTCTCCGATGAGCCGGGATCGATCGCTTCGAGCTGCGATACGAGGACCGTCTCGCGAGCTAGTGCCTCCGTCTTCTCGATGAGCCGCCTGCGCCGACGAAGACGGTCGATCGCCCGGTTGCGCGCGGTCGTCGTGATCCATGCGCCAGGGTTGTCCGGCACGCCCCGCTCCGGCCACGTCTCGAGCGCCCTGATGAAGGCGTCCTGGACAGCCTCCTCGGCCAGATCGAAATCGCCGGTGACCCGGATGAGCGTCGCGACCGCCCGGCCCTGCTCGTCACGGAACAGGCGATCGACGATCTCGTGAGCGGCGTCCGATCCGGCCAACGAGCGGGGCGTGGGGATCCTGTCAGTTCCCGGCGGCCACTGCGGCCGGCTGAGTTGCGCCCGTCGCCGCGTAGTCCCAGATCGGCCGGACCTCGATGGAGCCGTGTCTGGCGCCCGGGATCATCGCGGCGTAGGCGATCGCCTCGTCAAGATCTGCCGCCTCCACCAAGTAGAAACCGCCGAGGGTCTCCTTCGTCTCGGCGAACGGCCCGTCGGTCGTCATCGTCCGACCGTCCACGACGCGGACGGTGGTCGCGGTCGCAGTCGACTGAAGGGCTTCGCCGGCCAGCATGGCCCCGCGATCGCGGAGGTGCCCGGTGAACGCGTTGTAGCCGTCCATTTCGGCCGACATCAGGTCCTCGGGGACCGCCTCGCTGGGCTCCTGGCCGTAGATGAGCAGGACGTATTGCATGGTGCGGGCCTCCTTGCTTCGGCCGCCCCTCGGCGAGCCGTCTACCTCACGACGAACGGGCGCCAACCGATTCGACAGGCCGGTCCTCCTCGGCATCATCGGCCGGTCGTGACCGGCTGTCGAGAGGGTATCGTGTCGCCATGGCGACGGAGAAGGAGATCCTCCGGATCAACAGCCGCGAGGTCACGGTCACGAACCCGCGGAAGGTCTA
>JANONZ010000325.1:0-3020 GCA_031421095.1 Thermomicrobiales bacterium | reverse complement strand
TCCAGGCGGTCGGAGGCGGGGTGCTGGTCCCGGTCGGTACGGCGGCCGCGTCGCATCTGTTCGGAGGCGCGGCGCGGCCCCGGGCGCTTGGCATCGTCGGCGCCCTGACCTTCCTTGGGATGGCCGCCGGCCCGGTCGTCGGCGCGGCGATCCTGGCGTCGGTCCACGCCGAGGATGCCCTCGCGGCCGCCGATGTCAGCGGCTGGCTCGCCGCCGTCCTCGCGCCGGCCTGGCGCTGGGTCTTCTACCTGAACATCCCGATCGCGATCGTTGCCCTGACCCTGGCCTGGGCCGCCTCGCCCGACTGGGAGACGCCGCGCCGTCCCGGCCGGGTGGATCTTGCGGGCGCGGCCCTGTTCGGCCTCGCTCTCCTCGTTGGCCTTCTGGGCCTGACGTTGCTGGGCAGCACGGAAGTCGCCGGAACCAGCATCGAGCCCGCAGTCCTGACCGCTGGACTTCTGGCTGTCGCGGCGGTCGCCTCGATCATCGCCGTCGTGCGCGGGTTGCGTGTTGACGATCCCTTCCTGGACCCGCGGCTGTTCCGGAGCGTGCCGTTCAGCTCCGCAGCCCTCGTCTCGCTGCTGACCGGGTACGCCTTCGCGACCGCGATCATCGGAGGAGCCGTTTTCGTCGATCGCGTCCTCTACGGTGGCCCGGACGAGCAACGGCTGGCACTGGGCGCCCTGGCCGGGGCGACCGCGCTCGGTGCGCTCCTCTCGGGCTTCCTCGTGCGGGTCGTGCAGCTCCAGCTGGTCACGCTGGCCGGCCTGGCCCTGAGCATCGGCGGGCTATTGGCGATGGCGACCTGGACGCCGGGCGTGGCGATACAGACGGTCGCACTCGCGCTCGGCGTGTTCGGCTTCGGATTCGGGCTGACCGTGACCCCGCGGTCCACAGCTGCCGTCGAGGCGGCCGGTCGGCGATCGTTCGGGGTCGCCTCGGCCGTCGTGACGGTCGCCCGGATGATCGGCATGGCCGTGGGTCTCGCCATCCTGACCGCCTACGGTTCGACGACCATCGACCGCCTCGCGAACCAGGTCTACGCGACGCCCGACGCGTACCGCCAGTTCATCCCCGAGTCGCTGCGCGATCGGCCGCTGCGCGATCCCCTCGTCGTCGGTGCCCTCGAGGCCTGGGCCTCGCGCCAGGCGGCCGAGATCATGGTCGGGCTGTTCGTGGTGGCGGCCATCGTGACGGCAGCGGCGGTGCCGCCGGGCCTGGCCCTTGGCGGTCGGCGCGGGAACCGGGCGGGTATGCTGCGCGATGGACCGGCCGCGACGGACGCGGCGGAGGGTACTGCGAGAGGACCGGATGCCGATGGCCGCGACCCAGCCGAATCCGGTCTCGCGCTCTGAGTCGCCGGTCGCCCACCAGGCTGAGCCGGTGACGCGCCGGGGTGAGCCCCTGAAAGGCCAGGGTGAGCCCGTGATGCGCCAGCGGGCCCCCTCCAGGAGCGGTCAGGCAGGCACGATCCGGCTCGCAGCGCTCGAGGGCGAAGGCGTTCTCGAATACGAAGGAACGACGGCGCTGGCGCGACTCCCGGATCTCCTTCGCCAGCCCGACGCATCGATCTGGGTCGATCTCACGGCGCCGAACGAGGACCAGGTGCACCAGATCGGTGCGGCCCTCGCCCTCCACCCGCTCATCATCGAAGACGTCCTCGAGGGTAACCAGAGGGCGAAGATCGAGGCCACCAACGGCGTCATCCACATCGTCCTGTTCACGCTGACCTCGGGCGACCAGGTCCTGGCGTCCGAACTGGACATCGTCCTTGGACCCGGCTTCCTCCTGACCGTTCATGACAGTCCGTGGGATCCGCGGGCGACGCACCACCTTCACGGCGGGGTCGCACCGCTCCTCAAGAGAGGCCCGGACCACCTCCTCTGGGCCCTGGCCGACGACATCGTGGACGGCTACTTCCCGTTCGCCGACGCCATCGGAGACGCGATCGACGACGTCCAGGACGAGGTTGTACGACAGGCGACCCGCGATACGCTGGAGCGCCTCTTCACGCTCAAGCGCGAGCTCATCCAGGTGCGTCGGGCGATCAGCCCGGTCCGCGAGGTATTCAACCAGCTGACCAATCGCGACGATGCGCTCATCGACCCAGAGGAGCTCATCTACTTCCGGGACATCTATGACCACATCATCCGGTTGACCGATGAGCTCGACAATTACCGGGAGCTGGCCTCCGCGACGCTCGACGTCTACCTGACACAGGTCAACAACAACCTCTCGGTGATCATGAAGCGCCTCACCGGGGTGACTGTGATCGTCGCCGGGATCGGCGCGATCGCCGGCATCTTCGGGATGAGTGAGGCCGGGGCGGCGTTCGCCGGTGGCGAGGCCGCCGGGTTCTGGGCCGTCACGGTGTCGACCATCGTGCTGGCCGTCGGAGCCGCGATCGTCCTGCGCAGGATCGACTGGATCTGAGGGGCCGAACGAGCGCCGGCGAACTGCCGAAGAACCGAGGCCGTTAATCCCGGGCGTGCGCCTCGTGCTCCATCGCCGTGGCCAGTGCCGACAAGGCCTGAGCGGCCTCCCAGGGTGAGCCAAGGTGCACGTCCGCTGCGCTGCGCACCTCGTCCGGCATGCCGTGGGGCCCGGTCACCGCAACGGCCAGTCCGCCCGTCCTGCCGGCCGAGCGCGCCGCCCTGAGTGCGACGAACGCGTCCGCATCACTCACGTCATCGCCGAACGCGACCACCGTCGCCGGCCGAAGTTCGGTCAGCAGGAGCTCGAGCGCCTCGCGTTTGCCACCGGCCGTACGGGGACGGAGGTCGACGACGAGGCGCCCACGGTAGTGGACCAGGTCGTGCGGCGGGAGGTCCCTCTCGACTGCCTCGATGGCGGCCTGGACCTGCGCGCGTGCTGACGCGGGATCGGGCGCCTGCCGTACGTGAAAGGCGACGGACGGCCCCTTGCGTTCCACGAAGAGCCAGGCCGGGCGGCCCAATAGCTCCGGCACGCGCGTGGCGAGCGACGCCGCCGGCTCTACGGACACCGCATGCTCGGCCTGG
>JANONZ010000324.1:0-3962 GCA_031421095.1 Thermomicrobiales bacterium | reverse complement strand
CGCCTGCTGCGGATCCAGGAAGTCGCCGCCGAAACCGGCCTGACGACGCGCGCGATCCGCTACTACGAAGAGATCGGCCTGCTCGAGCCGGCGGCCCGCTCCGAAGGCGACTATCGCCTGTATGACCCGTCGGATCTGGATCGCCTGCAGTTCATCCGCAGCTTGCGCGACGATGCGGGCTTCTCGCTTGCCCAAGTCGGCCAGCTGCTGGAGGACGAGGCCGCCCGGGAACGCAACCGAGCGCGAATGGACAACACGACCGACCCGGACGAGCGCCGCGGCCTCATCGTCGATGCCCGCACCCGAGTCAGCCACCAGATCGAGATCCTTGAGTCGAAGGCCGCACGCCTGGCGACGATGATCGAGGAAGCCCGCACCCGCGGCCGCCATCTCGATGCGCACCTGGTGGAACTCGACGGCGGTCCGGCGCCGCATCCGGACCGGCAGGCGATGGCAGCCGACGATGTGGGCCATGCGGACGACGGGCGTGACGCCCGGTGATCGGTCGTGCCTCCTTCCGTCGCGACCGGCTCACCAGTTCGAATGGCATGAGCGCATTCCGCCACCGCAACTACCGCCTGTTTTTCGCGGGACAGGCGATCTCGCTCGTCGGGACGTGGATGCAGCAGGTCGCCCAGGCGTGGCTCGTTCTGCTGCTCACGAAAGATCCGATCTGGCTCGGCATCGTCGCCGCGGCCCAGTTCGTCCCGGTCATGATCCTTGGGCTGTTCGCCGGTGTCGTGGCCGATGCCATGCCCAAGCGCCGGGTCATGCTGTGGACTCAGGCCGTCATGATGATCCTGGCCGCCCTGCTCGCCGCGCTGGTCATCAGCGGCCTGATCCAGGTCTGGATGATCCTCGTGCTGGCGCTCCTGCTCGGCATCGCCAACGCCATCGACATGCCCGTCCGCCAGTCGTTCACCGTGGAGCTGGTGGGTCGCGAGGACATCGGGCCGGCCGTCGCACTCAACTCGGCGATGTTCAATGGCGCGCGCGTGATAGGGCCAGCCGCGGCTGGGCTGGCCATCGGAGCCTTTGGTGTCGCGATCGCGTTCGTCATCAACGCCTTCAGCTTTCTGGCCGTCATCGTCGGCCTGTGGCTGATGGACGAGCGAGAGCTCAAGCTGCCGACGCGTTTCGCTCGACCCGACTCCGCCCGAGCGGTGGTGCGCAATCTCAAGGAGGGTCTGCACTACGTGCGCGGCACGCCTGTGGTCCTGTTGGCGGTCGTGGTCGTCGGGACCGTCGCCACCGTCGGCATGAACTTCAACGTACTCATCCCGGCCTTTGCCCAGCACGTGCTGGGGAGCGGCGCCTCCGGCTTCGGGTTCCTGATGGCGGCCTCCGGCGTCGGTTCATTGCTGGCCGCGCTCTGGCTGGTCTTCGGCGGGAGGCCTCGCCCATTCCGGCTTGCCAGTGGCACGCTGATCCTGGGCGTGTCCTCCGTTGGCCTCGCCGTGACCCAGGTCTTCGCGGTGGCCCTGGTACTCATGGTCGCCATCGGGTTCGGATCCATCCTGATGGCCGCCACCGGCAACACGACGATCCAGACCGCGGTGCCGGATCATCTCCGTGGCCGGGTCATGAGCGTCTACACGACCGTCTTCTCCGCATCTGTGCCCATCGGTGGACTGGCGATGGGTGCGGTGGCGTCCGTGCTTGGGACGCCGGTGGCGATCGCGATCGGCGGCGTGCTCACAGTGGCGATCGGCCTCGCGGCGCTCGCCTGGGGCCGGCACGGCGCCTTCGAAATGCCGATTGCCGTGATCCCGGCACCGGCTCCCGCCGGCGGGATCGCCAGGGGGAACATCCGCCCGCGTTGATCGGACGGTTGCTGCCGCGCCCCTACCATGACCGCCATGATCGTCGTCGCCGGCGAGGCCCTCATGGATCTCATCGTCCATCCGGATGGACACCTGGCGGCCGTCCCGGGCGGCGGCCCGTTCAACACCGCCCGGACGATCGCGCGGCTCGGCGGCAAGGTCGCGTTCCTCGGCCGTCTGTCGAACGATCGGTTCGGATCCACCCTGCGCGAGGCGTTGGCCGCCGATGGCGTCGACCTCGGTCTCGTCGAGACGACCGACGCACCAACGACGCTGGCGATCGCCGAGCTCGACGATCGAGGCAGCGCGACGTACCGGTTCCACACCGCGGAGACGGCCGCGCCAGGGTTGACCGCGGAAGCCGTCCGGCGGGCCCTGGCCCGAAGGCCTGACGCACTGCACGTCGGGACCCTTGGGCTCGTGCTGGAGCCGATGGCGTCCGCGCTCGTGGCCGGTGTCGAGGCGGCGCCTGAGGCGACCCTCGTCATGGTCGACCCGAATTGCCGCGCCCTCGTCATCGGTGATCGGGACGCCTACCTCGATCGGCTCGGTCGGGTCCTGCATCGTGCGGATGTCGTCAAGGTCAGCGCTGAGGACGCGGCCTACATCTCGCCCGGCGTGCCCCTGGAGGAGGCGGCACGTCACCTGGTTGAGGCCGGTCCGTCCGTCGTCCTCGCCACGGATGGTGACCGTGCCGTCCTCGTGGTCAGTCGCGGCTTCACGTTCGAAGTCGCGGTGCCGGCCGTCCCGATCGTCGATACGGTGGGCGCGGGCGACGCCTTCGGTGGGGCGTTCCTTGCGCACTGGATCGAGCGCGGGCTCGGTCGTGCCGGCCTGGCCGATGCCGCCGCCGTGCGCGAGGCCGTCAACCTGGCGATCGAAGTCGCGAGCCTGACCTGCCAGCGCGCCGGTGCGGACCCGCCTCATCGCCATGAGGTCGGCTGGCAGGCGGCGTCGGACCCGAACGCGGCCTTGACTGGCACGCTACGTTGACCTGAATCGGGGAACGACGGTGGGATTCGGGAGGTCAACGCGCTTGCGACTGCGATCGATGATCCTTGGGAACGACTCGCTTGCCGCACGGACGGCCGCCGTCGGTCGCGAGCCCGCGACGCCGCGGACGCGCGCGTTCGATCGAGAGGGACTCGCAGGGCGCGTCGCGCCGTTTGCGCTCGCGGGCGCCGTCGCGGTCGTGGTCGCGGTAGACGTGCCGGACCTCACCTGGCTCGCCGTCGGCGCGGTCCTCACCGCTGCGACCATCCTGCTCGCGCTGTTTGTCCCGTGGTGGCGGCTGCCGCGGTGGTCGGATGCCATCCCGCCGCTCGTCTACCTCGCCGCCGTGGCCGCGCTCCGCCACGCGGGCGGCGGTGCCGCTTCCGGCTACGCGCCACTGTTCCTCGTCCCGATCCTGTGGCTGGCCATGTACGGGACGCGTGCGCAACTGCTGCTCGCCCTGGTCGGTCTCAGCCTGGCGCTGGTCGTCCCGATCGTGCTTGTGGGCGCACCGCACTATCCGTTTGCGGATTGGCGGCGGCTCGTCATCCTTGTCACGATCAGCGCGACCCTGGGGATCATGGTCCAGCGGCTTGTCCGGGAGGTCCGGGCCCAGACCGAGCGGGCCGTGGCCCGAGGCAGCGCGCTCGCCGAGCAGCGCGACGCGACGGAGGCGATCCTGGATGCCGCGTCCGATGCCGTCGTCTCATTCGACCGGTCGGGGACCGTGCTCAGCGCCAACTCCGCCGCCGACGCGCTGTTCGGGCGGACCGATCTCATCGGCAAGGACGTCTTCGACACGCTCGTGCCCGAGCACGAGATCGAGCGCCTTCGTGGCGGCTTCGGCCGCCTCCTGCTCACCGACACCCCGTCCCAGCGCGAAGCCCGGTTCGTGGCCGAGCTCCGCCACGCGGACGGCCGGCTCATCCCGGTGGAGATCGCGGTCGCTCGGACCAAGGGCCCGACCGGCGTGTGGATCCATGCGTTCGTCCGGGACGAGACCGTGCGCAGCGCGGCGGAGCAGGGTGCCCAGGACCACCTCCGCGATCTCGAGCGGCTGCTGGCCGTCGCGCGCGAGCTCGGTGGCCCCGAGGTCGATGCCCGAACCGCGATCTGCGCCGCAGCACGTGAGCTGAGCGATGCCGA
>JANONZ010000323.1:0-3146 GCA_031421095.1 Thermomicrobiales bacterium | reverse complement strand
GGGTGCGACTGCTCGCGGACGACATTCGAGCGCTGGCGGCAACAGCACGGCCGACCGTGGGACGGTCCGGGCTGTCCGGGCGAGTGCCGAGGACGCGAGCTGGCCGGGCCGGTCCTGCGAGTCATCCTGGGCGGTGGCTTGGAGCGCTGGCCCGATGGGCTCGTGGGGCCATGCTCCGACGCGATCACCTCCGCCGGTGATCCGCCGATCCGCGATCGCGACGGGCAGTGGACCTATCTCTTTGCCGTCGTTGTCGACGACCTGCGCCAGGACATCGACCTTGTCATCCGAGGTGAAGACCTGCTCGCCTCCACGCCGAGCCAGATCCGTCTGGGGACACTCCTGGGCCGGGACAGTCCGGCGATCTTCGCGCACCACCCGCTGATCCGCCGCGCCGATGGCGCGAAGCTGTCCAAGGCGAGCCGCGATACGTCCGTACGCGAGCTGCGAGCGGCGGGGCGGACGGCGCCCGAGCTGATCGGCGAGGCGGCGGCCGCGGTCGGGCTGCTCGACGTGGCGCGACCGGTGGCGGCGAGCGAGGTCTGGCGCTTCTTCGCGGCGGGCACCGCCTGAGTCACATGCAGCCCATCATCGGGTCGGTGGCGCGCGGCCAGCGCTCGACGCCGCCGGTGATCACGACGTAGATCGAATCCGCATCCGTCGAGACGCGCCAGATGGTCCGCCCGGCGTCGTGGTAGCCGGTCGACCGCGCGGTCCTGGGCAGGGTCGCGTGCGCCTCGTACGCGCCGACCGTGTCGGCCCGCAGGACACCGCGCGGATCGCGGATGAAGAGGGCCCCGTCGAGGCGCAGCCAGATCGTCGACTCCCAGCCACAGTGCCCCGGGCCGACGATCTCGGAGAGGACGGTCGTGTTCACCCGTCGGTCGTTGCCGTCCAGCCAGACGGTGCTCAGGGCGCCGGTGATACCCGCCGCCGGCGCGAACTCGGCAGGATCGCATGCGCGCAGGCCGACCACGGTCCAGCCACCGGGTTTGGGTCCCGGTCCAGCGTCCGTGAGGATGACGATGGCCTTGATCCGCCCATCGACGCGATGCTCGAAGCGCGCCCAGTGGCGATCGAGGGCGGCTCGCTCGTAACCACGCGCCGGGACACTCGTGAAGAACGTGGCCGCCGTGAAGGCCGCGAGGGCGGCCTCAGGCGAAACCTGGGACCCGGTCTCGCCGCCGACCTCGCCGGTCTCGCCGCCGATCGACTGCGGCGGGCCGTCGCACTGCAACTGGCCGAGCAGGTCAGCGGCCCACGCCGGGGCGGGGGCGATCGTCGGTCCGGAGGCGACGGTCGAAGCCGGTACCGGGCTGCGTGGCGTCGGAGGAGCGACCGAAACGGGTGACGAGGAGCTCGCGGGAGCCGAGGCCTCACCGGGGAGCGTCACGGTCATCCCAGCGATGTCGACGCCCGTATAGAGGTTCGGCGAGCCGTCGACGAGGACGCATACCGATCGGCTGGTCTCCGGTGTCGGCGAGACGCTGGGCTCCGGCGAGGCACTCGGGTCGGGTGCCGCCGTCGTGACCGGCCACGGACCGGCGCCCGCGGCGAAGACGACGACGAACGCCTGGGCATCGACATCCAGCTCCGGGGCGAGACCCATCGCCGGAAAGTGGCCCTGGTAGTCGCGGGCATGGCGCATCTCGAAGACGAACTCGACCGGGAAGGCCCCCTCGAAGCAGGCCTTCAGACGTGGATCGCCCGCGAAGGCTGCGGGGTCGGGCGGGGTGGGTGACGCGCCGGAGGAGTCCGGGGCGCCGCCGCCCAGGCCGGCATTCCCTCCGAGGAATGTCGGCAGGCTGGCGAGCAGCACGACGACGACGGCCGCGACGGCGAGCCACCGACCGGCCAGGCGGTCGCGGCGCCGCGGCGGCAGCATGTCGATCCGGGCGACGACCGCCCGGAGAGCGGTCGGATCGGGTTCGGCCTGGTCCTGCAGCCAGCGCTGGACGCGCTCGTCGAAGTCGTCGTTCATCGCCGATCCTCAGCGTCGTAGCCGGCCCGCAGGCGCGCCATCGCGTAGTGGACGCGCGACTTGACGGTCCCCTCAGGGATCCCGAGGTGCGCCGCCGTCTCGGCGACGGGCAGGGCCCAGACGTGGTGCAGGGTCAGCAGGAGTCGATCGGCGTCATCGAGGCGACCGAAGGCGCGCCCCAGCGTCCGACCCTCGACCGCGCGATCGAGGTCATCCGTCGCCGGCGGTGCCGCCGCGTCGAGCTCGACGACGCGCCCGCGCGAGCGCACCCGCCTCGATGCCGAGCGGATGACGTGCCGCCGGAACCAGGCCGGGAACGCATCAGGTTCGCGCAGGGAGTCCAGGCCCTGCCAGGCCGACAGGAGCGCGTCCTGGACGGCGTCCGCGGCATCGGACGCAGAGCCGGTCAGGATCGTCGCGGACGCTACCGCAACGGGCAGGTGCGGCTCGACGAGCGCGCGGAACGCCTCGTGGTCACCGGCGCGCGCGGCGGCGACGAGCGGAGCGAGCGATGTCCGGCGTGGACGGGCCAGCGACTCCAGGGCGACCTCCATATCGATGAGTGGCGGGCCGGGGCCGTTCGGTTCGATCCTGGTCGTCAGCGGGCCGGTTCGGTCCGGTCCTCGATTTCCCAGACACAGCCCATCCGACGGAGGATACGGCGGTCAGGCCAGCCCGGTCGCCCTGCGCAGGTCGCCGACGAGCTGAGCCAGCGCTTCGACGTCGCGGCCGTCCGGGCCAAGGGCATCGACGAGTGCGGACGCGACGATGACACCGTCTGCGCCGGCTTTTGCGATCGCCCGGACGTGGGCCGGCCGGCTGACACCGAACCCGACCGCCACCGGGAGCGTGGAGGCGGCCTTCACGTCCCTGACGAGACGCCCGACGGAGGACGGCAGTGCGGTCCGGGCACCGGTCACGCCGACGAGCGAGACGCAATAGAGGAACCCGCCGGTCCGGGCGACGATCATCGCGCGCCGGGCGGGCGAGGTGGTGGGCGCCACGAGATAGACGACGGCGAGCCCGGCCGCCCGGGCGACCGCCTCGAACGGCGCGCCCTCATCGGGCGTCAGGTCCGCGACGATCAGCCCGGCCGCGCCGGCAGCCGCCAGACGGCGCGCCACGGCCTCCCCGTCGCCACCACCGATGACCTGGTTGGCGTAGC
>JANONZ010000322.1:0-8070 GCA_031421095.1 Thermomicrobiales bacterium | reverse complement strand
GCCCCGAGGCCACCGGAACATGACCGGCGCGGCGCCGCTGGTCGAGGTCCGCGACCTGGTCAAGCACTTCCCGGTGCGCGGCGGGATCCTGCAGCGGACCGTCGGCTGGGTCCAGGCGGTCGACGGCGTCAGTTTCGAGGTTCGCCGCGGGGAGACCCTCGGTCTGGTCGGCGAGTCGGGCTGCGGCAAGACCACAGTGGGCCGGCTGCTGTTGCGCCTGATCGAACCGACGTCGGGCTCGATCCGCTTCGACGGCGTGGAGCTGACCGAGCTCAAGGGGGCCGCCCTCAAGCCCTACCGGCGGCGGATGCAGATCATCTTCCAGGACCCGTATGCGAGCCTCGACCCGCGGACGCCGATCGGCGACAGCATCGGCGAGGGACTACGTATCCACGACCTCGGCAGTCCGGCGGTTCGACGCGAGAAGGTCCGCCAGATGATGGACCTCGTCGGCCTCCAGCCCTACCTCGCCCGTCGCTATCCGCATGAGTTCTCCGGTGGCCAACGGCAGCGCATCGGGATCGCGCGAGCCCTCGTCCTCGCACCGGAGCTTGTCGTCTGCGACGAGCCGGTCTCCGCCCTCGACGTCTCCATCCAGGCTCAGGTCCTGAACCTGCTCAAGAACCTCCAGCGCGAATTGGGCCTGACCTATGTCTTCGTGGCCCACAACATGGGCGTCGTGGAGCACATCAGCGATCGGGTCGCCGTCATGTATCTCGGCCGGATCGCCGAGCTGGCCGAGCGCCGCGACCTGTTCCGCAAGCAGGAGCACCCGTATACCCACGCCCTCATGTCGGCGATCCCGGTCCCGGACCCGGAGCTGCGCCGCCAGCGGGTCATCCTCCGCGGCGACGTGCCGAGCCCGGTCAACCCGCCGTCAGGCTGTCGCTTCCACCCGCGCTGTCCGCTGCGCCTGGAGCTGGGCTCGCCGGCCATCTGCGCCGATGTCGTCCCGCCCCTGATCCAGCTCGGCGCGGATCACTTCTGTGCCTGCCATTTCCGTCAGCCCGCGACGAGCGACGCATGATCGTTCGTCGCCCCACATGAAAGGGACACCGATGCACATCGCGCCCCGCTCCCGCATCCTGGCCGGTCTTCTGGGCATCGCGCTGGTCACGGCCGCATGCGGCGGATCCGGTGGCGGTGATGATGGCCCGGGCGCGAGCGCGGCACCGGCCCAGTCGAAGGTCGTGCTCGCCTCGGCGGATGCCGCGACGGCGATCTCCCTGCAGGCCGGCAGCTACAAGGTCGCCTGGGACGCACCGGGCTGCACATCGGTCGATTTCGGCCTGACCGGTGCCGCGAAGGGGTTCACCTGGACGAAGAAGTCGACCGTCCCGAAGTTCAGCGCGATCGTGCTCAACGTCCCCGAGGACAGTTACACCGTGGCCCAGGCGGTCGCTGCGTGCGCGGCATGGACGCTGACCTTCGACAAGGTAGGGGGCTGACCGAAGCGTCCGGGGAATGGCCGGGTACGCGTCCGGGCCTGGGGCCCGCTGACAGGGTCACGCGAGAGCGAGCCCTTCGCGGGCCGCCTCAGCCCGGCCGGATCGGGCTGGTCGGCGGTGTTGGCAACGCGGACAGGCCGCCGCCGGCAACCGTCGACGACGCATCGGTGGGTCCCGTGCTGATGCCGATAGCGGCAGTCACTTCGGCGCCGATCGTCGAGATCTCCTCCGAGAAGTGGCAGGCGGCCTGGTGACCGGCCCCGATGTCGCGGAAGACCGGCTCCTCGGTGACACACCGCTCCGGATTCCCGAGCCGCTCGCGAAGCCAGCAACGCGTGTGGAACCGGCAGCCTGACGGCGGTGCCGCCGGCGACGGGATGTCACCCTTGAGGACGAGCCGCTTCTTCTTGATGCGCGGGTTCGGATTCGGGATGGCGGACAGTAGGGCGACCGTGTACGGATGTCGCGGGTTCCGGTACAGCTCCTCGACGTCCGCCAATTCCACCATCTTGCCGAGATACATGACCCCGACACGGTCGCTGATGTGCTCGACGACGGCGAGGTTGTGGGCGATGAACAGGTAGGTCAGCCCGAACTCGCTCTGCAGGTCATCGAGCAGATTGAGGACCTGGCTCTGGATCGACACGTCGAGCGCGGACACCGGCTCGTCGCACACGATGAAGTCCGGGTTGACCGCCAGGGCCCGGGCGATCCCGATGCGCTGGCGCTGGCCGCCGCTGAACTCGTGCGGGTAGCGATGGATGTGGCTCTGGTTGAGGCCAACCTTGCCGAGCAGCTCGCGGACGAGCGCTTCGCGCGTCTTCTTGTCCGTCAGGCCGTGGACGAGCGGCCCCTCCCCGACGATCTCGCCGACGGACATCCGCGGGTTGAGGCTGGCGTACGGATCCTGGAAGACGACCTGCAGATCCCGCCGGACCTTCTTCATCTCCCTGGACGGGGCCAGATAGGCCTTCTTGCCGGCCTTCTTCTGGGTGGCTGTCGGCACGTCGAAGATCCGGTGTCCATTGAACGACACGGACCCCGACGTGGGCGGCAGCAGGCGCAGGATGACCTTGCCGAGCGTGGTCTTGCCGCAGCCCGACTCGCCGACCAGGCCAAGGGTCTCGCCGCGCCGTACGTCGAAACTGACGCCGTCGACCGCACGCACGGCGCCGATCTGGCTGATGCCCAGCAGTCCGCCCTTGATCTCGAAGTGCTTCACGACATCGCGGACGCTGACGAGGATGTCGTCCTGCCCAGCCGGATCGGCCACGGGTCCCTCGCTCATTCGACGGTCAGGTTGGCGGCCGCTGCCTCAGCGACCTCGGGCGGTGCATCGGGGCCAACCTCTGGAGGTCCGCCATCGGGCGTCAACCAGCAGCGCGAGACGTGCCGCGTCGTCCCGACCGGCGCCATCTGGACGGTCACGTCGCGGAACGGTGGCGGGGTGTCGCAGATCGGCATGGCATGCGGGCAGCGACGCTTGAACAGGCAGCCTTTGGGCAGGTTCAGCGGGTTGGGCACCACGCCCTGGATGACGGCGAGGCGCTCGCGCTTCTCACCGAGGCGCGGGATCGAGGCGAGCAGGCCCTGCGTGTACGGGTGATGCGGTGCGCTGAACACCGTGTCCACGTCGGCGCGCTCGACGATCTTGCCGGCGTACATGACGACGACCTCGTCGGCCATCTCCGCGACGACACCCAGGTCGTGGGTGATGAGCATGATCGCCATCTTGTTCCGCTCGCGGAGCGACCTCATGAGCTCCAGGATCTGGGCCTGGATGGTCACGTCGAGCGCGGTCGTCGGCTCGTCGGCGATGAGCAGTTCCGGGTTGGTCGAGAGCGCCATCGCGATCATGATCCGCTGGCGCATGCCGCCCGACAGCTGGTGCGGATAGGACTTGGCGCGTCGGGCGGCGTCGGCGATGCCGACCACCTGGAGCATCTCGACGGCCCGGGCCCAGGCCTCGGCACGAGAGACCTTCTTGTGCAGGGAGACCGCCTCGGCGATCTGGTCGCCGCAGGTGAAGACCGGGTTCAGCGAGGTCATCGGCTCCTGGAAGATCATCGAGATCGCGTTGCCGCGGACCTCGCCCATCTCGTCGTCGTTGAGCTTCAGCAGATCGCGTCCATCGAGCAGGACCTCGCCCGCGATCGTCCGACCCGGCCGGTCCACCAGGCGCATCGTCGACAGCGCGGTGATGCTCTTGCCGCAGCCCGATTCGCCAACGACGCCCAGCGTCTGCCCGTACTTGATCTCGAAGCTGACGCCGTCGACGGCCTTGACCGTGCCGTCCTGGGTGAAGAAGTGCGTCCGCAGTCCCCTGATCTCGAGCAGATTGTCGGTATCTCTCGGGACCGCGCGCGCGGTGGCCGGACGAACGGTCGTCAACTCTCGACTCGCTGGCGCGGGTCCAGCGCGTCGCGCAGGCCGTCACCAAGGAAGCTCGCACACAGGACGATGACGATGAGGACGACGCCCGGGTAGAAGATCAGCTCCGGGTTCGAGTAGAAGTAGTCGCGGTAGCCCTGCAACATCTGGCCCAGGCTGACCTGTGGCGGGGCGATGCCGAAGCCCAGGAAGGACAACGCGGACTCACCGATGATCGCATCGGCAACGCCGAGCGAGGACGCGACGACGAGCGGCGCCATGGCACCCGGCAACATGTGACGGACGATGATCCGGCGTGGGCCGGCGCCAAGGGCCTTGGCCGCGGCCACGAAGTCCATCTCGCGCAATTGCAGGAATTCGCCGCGGACGAGTCGTGCGGCCGTGGTCCAGCCGGCGATGCCGATGGCGATGACGATGACCCGGATGTCGCGGATCCCGAAGAAGGCGACGATGAGCAGGATCAGGAAGAGGTATGGCAGCGACAGCACGACGTCCACCACTCGCATCAGCAGGTTGTCCACCCAGCCGCCGAAGTAGCCGGCCAGGGACCCGACAAGCGCTCCGATGCCGGCGATGATGGCGACAGCGGCGAAGCCGATGATGAGCGACGTCTGAGTCGCCTTGACCAGGCGCAGGAAGACGTTGCGGCCGATGTCGTCGTAGCCCAGCGGGGCCGCCAGCCTGGGGCCGCCGTCGATCAGGGCCAGGTTCGACTTCTGGTACTGGTCGCCGG
Source organism: Thermomicrobiales bacterium (assembly GCA_031421095.1). GTDB lineage: Bacteria > Chloroflexota > Limnocylindria > Limnocylindrales > CSP1-4 > SPCO01. The sequence goes on along the minus strand of JANONZ010000322.1, from coordinate 3,498 downwards.
TCAGGGTCGGGATCACGATGGCGATCGCGATCAGGATGGAGAGGGTGACCAGGGCGATGACCGCCAGTCGGTGACGCAGGAACCGCTGTCGGACCAGCTGCCAGTAGGTCCTGACCGGGACGAGGTCAACCTCGTCGTAGTCGGTCGGCAGCGGGATCGTCCCCGGCGTCGTCCTGAGATCGGCGCTCTGCATGGTCCGGAGCCCCTCAGTACTTGATGCGCGGATCGACCACGCCGTACAGGATATCCGCGATCAGGTTGCCCATGATGACGAAGATCCCGACCAGCATCGCCGTGGCATAGATCGTCGGATAGTCGTTGCCGATGATCGCGGTGATGGTCATGTCGCCGATACCCGGGTACGAGAAGATCGTCTCGGTGATGACCGCTCCGGCGATCAGGCTCGGGATCGACAGACCGATCAGGGTGATCAACGGGATGAGCGCGTTGCGCAACGCATGCCGACCAACGACACGTCGGCCGCTGGCGCCCTTGGCGCGTGCGGTCCGCACGTAGTCCTGGCGCATGACGTCCAGCATGGCAGCGCGCAGATAGCGCGAGAACCCGGCGATCGTCTGGACCGACAGGCTCAGGACGGGCAGGACGAGGTGATAGGCAAGGTCGGCCGGATTGCCATCGCCACCAAGGGTCTGCCGTCCGAAGAGCGGGAAGCCGAAGCCGGTCCACCCGTAGAGCACGACCGCCCCGAAGTAGAGGATGTAGATGCCCAGCAGGAACGATGGGATCGCATAGCCGATGGTCGCGAAGGTCGTGATGATCTTGTCGGTCAGGCTGTACTGGCGGATCGCCGCCAGGATCCCGATCGGGATCGACACCACGATGGTCACGATGAGCGAGACGCTCATCAGCAACAAGGTGGCCGGCAACCGGTTGCCGACCTTCGTCAGGACGGGCTGGCCATCGATGAAGCTATAGCCCCAGGCGTCCAGCCGCCAGATCTGGACGTAGGCCGTGATCCAATGGATGTACTGCTCGAAGAGAGGCCTGTCCAGGCCGTACAGGCGGTTGATCGCCGCGAGCTGCTCCGGTGACACCCGCGGGTTGCGGAATCGATCGATGGGGCTGCCCGGGGCCAGCTGGACGATCAGGAAGATGAGGATGGAGATCCCGAACAGGATCGGGATGGCCTGGATGATCCGCCGGAGCGCGTAGGTCGCCATCGCTCGTTCGCCTCGCTCCTACCTGTGTGCGCTCTCGACGTGTTGACCGATGGCGTCCGTTCGGGACGCCATCGGTCGGTTTCGCAAGATCAAGTCCCGGCGGGGCCGGACCTACTTGGCCTTGAGGTTTGTCACCTTCTCGAGTTCCCAGGCGAACGTCGGAGTATCGAGCGCCAACTCGCCGGCCGTCGTGCCGACGGTCTTCTGGAGGCCTTGATGGGCGATGTCGGCCCAGGCGTAGATGACCGGCAGGTCATTCGACTGGATCACCGCGTACTGCTGATAGATCTTGGCCCGTGCGCTCTGGTCGAACGTCGTCAGGCCCTCGTCGATGAGCTTGTCGATCTCGGGGTTCTTGTAGCAGATGTAGTTATTGGTGTCCGGCTTCTCGGCCGTCGCGCACTCCTTGGAGTAGTAGAGGCTGTACGGATCGGGATCGTACCCGGTCCCGAAGCCACCGAAGTAGGCATCAAACGGCTTGCCGGTCTCCGTCGCGGCGGCGTTGATGTGCGGGAAGACCGTCAGCATGTTCAGGATCGCGCCGAAGTCGGTCTCCTTGAACTTGATCTCGATCCCGCAATCCTTGACCTGGTCGGCCATCAGCTGCATCCACTTTGCGCGGTTGGGACGCCCGGCGCGGACCGCGACGACGGTCGACAGCTTCTTGCCAGCCTTCTCGTAGATGCCGTCGGAGCCGAGCGTCCAACCGGCACCCTCGATGAGGGATTTGGCCTTGGCTTCATCCTTCGGGTACTTGTTGAGGCCCTCGGTCGGATACGCCCACGAAGCCGGCGGGATCTCGCTGTAGAGCGCGACACCCAGCCCGTCCGTGGCGGCGTTGGTGGTGGCTTCCTTGTCAAAGCAGTACGAGACCGCCTGACGCAGGGCCTTGTCGGCGAAGAGCGTCCCTGGGCGATTGTTCATGTAGAAGGCGAAGAACCCAAAGTCCGGGTACTCCACGAACTTCAGCGCGGGGTTGCTCTTGATCTCGTTGTAGGTGCCGCCTTCGATCGAGTACTTCCAGTCGATCTGACCGGCCGCCAGGGCCTGTCCACCGGCGATGTCGTCCTTGATGATCGGAAGGAAGACCTTCTGGATCGCGGACGCACCCCCGAAGTAGTCGGGATTGTTGGTGTACTCAAGGCTCTCACCGGTCTTGTAGGACACGAACTTGAACGGGCCCGAGCCAAGGCCGACCGGGTTCAGCTGGATATCGAGGTACTTGTAGGCAGCAGCCAGGGCGTCCGTGGCCGACGCGGTGATCGTCGTCTGGATCGTCCGCAGGCGGCTGATGTTGTCCTGCGTGTAGCCGTTCTCATCGAGCACGCTCTTGTCATCGGTGTAGATGGCCTTGTCGGCCAGCGGCTGGCCGGCCTTGGTCAGCAGCGCTTCTGCATCGGCCAGGAACTGCCTGTAGTTGACGGTTGCGGCTGGGTCACCCTCGGCCGGCGGGCCGGTCGGAGTGTTGACCTCGGCGTCGACCTTGTCGAGGAAGGTCTTCAGCTCCGCCGCGGTGACGGCCTTGGTCTTCTCGAGATAGCGCGCATAGGAGGCGTCGATCGCATCCTTGCTCTCGATGATGATGCCCGGCAGGTAGATCGTCGCGAAGGTCGACAGCGGCTGCTTGAGGGTGAACTTCACCGTGAGGTCGTCCACCTTCTCGATCTTGTCGACGAACGCGCCGATGCACGCGGCCGGGCTGTAGGTGCAGTTCACGCTCTGCGCCAGCGCAAAGCTCTGGACGACGTCGTCTGCGGTCAAGTCAGTCCCGTCGTGGAACTTGACGCCCGCCTTGAGGGTCACCGTCCAGATCTTGCCGTCGGGGCTGATGTCCGCAAGCTTCGACGCGAGCCCCGGCACCGGGGTCAGGCTGAGGTCGAACCCGTACAGCGCGTTGTACAGGAAGATGTTCGCCTGCGCGGCCGGGACGTTGTCCGCGGCGTTGGTGAGGCCGCCGGAGACGTCGGCGTCGATCGCGTAGATAAGGGTCTGCTCAGCGGCCGCGGCGGAGGCCGGCGCGGTTGGGGCCGTGGAGGCTCCGGGCGATGCCGGCGGGGCAGAGCTCGGGGTGGTACCGCCACAAGCTGCGGCGACGATGGCGACGCTGGCGACGATGCTGAAGAGACGTTTGTGCATGGATTCTCCTCCGAACGGATGGTTTATCCGATGGTTCCCGCTACCAAGACCGCCCATGTGCTAGATCGCCGACTCCTGGACCTGGGGCCGGTTCGCGCCTCCCGCGCGGATCGGTTCATGGGCGAGCAGCAACGGCAGCACGGATCGGTCGGTGCGCTGCCGGTACTATCCACAGCGTCCC
>JANONZ010000321.1:0-2106 GCA_031421095.1 Thermomicrobiales bacterium | reverse complement strand
CCTCTGTGGCGACCCGGGCATCCAGTACGACACGACGATCAACGACTGGCACACCTCCGCCAACACGGACCGCATCCACGCGTCCAACCCGTGCTCTGAGTACATGTTCCTCAACGACACGGCCTGCAACCTCGCCAGCCTCAACCTCATGAAGTTCGTCGGCGCGGACGGCGAGTTCGATGTCGAGAGCTACCGATTCGCCGCCAAGCTGACCCTGACCGCCCAGGAGATCCTGGTCGACAACGCCAGTTACCCGACGCCGAAGATCGAAGAGAACAGCCACAAGTTCCGACCGCTGGGCCTGGGCTACGCCAACCTCGGCGCGCTCCTGATGTCCCGCGGCCTGGCCTATGACAGCGACGAGGGGCGAAACTTCGCGGCCGCACTCACCGCGATCATGCACGGCGAGGCCTACAAGCAGTCCGCCACCATCGCCCGCGATCACGGCGGGCCGTTCTTCGCCTATGACGAGAACCGCGCCCCATTCCTGCGGGTCATCAACAAGCACCGTGACGCGGCCCACCAGATCCCGACGAAGGGCGTCCCGGTGGAGTTGCTGGACAACGCCAAGGCCGTCTACGACGAGGCCCTGGAGCTGGGCACGGACTTCGGCTATCGCAACGCCCAGGTCACGGTCCTCGCGCCCACCGGCTGCCTCGTCGGTGACAGCCTGGTCCTGACGGATCGGGGTCTCGTTCGCCTCAAGGGCCTCAGCAACCCGGATGGCGAGCAGTGGCAAGACCTGGATCTCCAGGTCGCGACCGACGACGGGCCACGCCAGGCCACGAAGTTCTACCTGAATGGCGTCGAACCGGTCGTGTCGGTCGAGACGAAGCGCGGCTACCGGATCCAGGGGACGACGCTGCACCGGATTCGCGTCGTCGACGCCCAGGGCGACTGGCAGTGGCGGCGCTTTGCCGACCTGCGCGCCGAGGATCGCGTCCCGATGACGCTCGGCGGGATGATCGGCGAGCCCCGCGAGGTGGCCCTTCCGCCACTGCCGGAGGCGTACTGGACCTCGGACCATCGAACGTTCGTCCCGCGCCACGTCAGCGCCGATCTCGCCGAACTCGTCGGCTACTTCATGGGCGATGGGTCGCTCCACTCCCGCGGGCTTCGCTTCTGCGTGACCGCCGCGGACACCGACGTCGTCGAGCGGATCGTGGATCTCGGCCGCCGGCTGTTCGGGCTCGAGGCGGCCGTGACCGCGAAGCAGGGGTACGTCGAGGTCATGTTGGCCTCGGTCCGGCTGGGCCTGTGGTGGGAGGCCTGCGGGTTCGCCAAGCACGCGCCCACCACCGAGCATCGGGGCAAGGGCTATGAGGCCCACGTCCCGGACGCGATCCTCTACACCAACGCTCCCGACGCCTATCGCGCGTTCGTCCGCGGTCTGTTCGAGGCCGACGGAAACGTCAGCAACGGCTACGCCTCGTTCTCGACCGTCTCCGAACGGTTCAGCCGCGACGTGCAGACCCTGCTGCTGACCCTCGGGTTCGTCACGACGCGCAAGACGGATCCGGCTGGATGGGGCAAGTTCGGCAAGAACCCGACGCACGTGCTTCGCGTGCTCAACGCCAGCAGCGGGGCGCGCTTCCTGTCCGAGATCTCCTTCATCTCCGAGCGCAAGCGGACCGCCCTCGCTGAGTCGGACCACCCGCAAACGGCTCGCTATGACCTCGTCCCGGTCAGCCGCGCCACGGTCGACCGCCTGGCGCCCGACAATGACCACCTTCGCAAGACCATGCTCCTGTCGCTCTCGCGCACCGGCCTGGTCTCGCGCCGGTCGGCGACGGCGCTCCTCGAGCGGACAGCCGATCCCGAGGTGGCACAGACCCTGGGCTACTTCTACGACGAGATCGCAAGCGCGAAGCTCGGCGAGGAACAGTACACATACGACCTGTCGGTGCCGGCGAACGTGACCTACGTGGCGAACGGCTTCGTGAGCCACAACACGATCGCGTTCATGATGGATTGCGATACGACCGGCGTGGAGCCGGACATCGCGCTCGTCAAGTACAAGAAGCTCGTCGGCGAGGGCTTCCTCAAGATCGTCAACCAGACCGTCCCGGCCGCCCTGCGCAAGCTCGGCTATGGCGCGGAAGAGGT
>JANONZ010000320.1:0-2338 GCA_031421095.1 Thermomicrobiales bacterium | reverse complement strand
GGCAACCTGGATCGGGCCGTGGACAAAGGCCGCCTTGCCGCCCACGAGCGCGACGCGACGCTTGCCCGGATCAAGGCGACCGATGACCTGACCCGCGTCGAGTCCGCCGACCTCGTCATCGAAGCGGTCTTCGAGGACCTCGCCGTCAAGCAGGACCTCTGGCGCGAGCTGGATCGGCATGCCGCGGAGGCGGCGATCTTCGCTTCGAACACGTCGTCCATCGCGATCCATCGGCTGGCCGAGGCGGTCTCGGCGGAGCGCCGGCCGCGGTTCCTGGGGATGCACTTCTTCAGCCCGGTGCCGGCCATGCCGCTTATCGAACTGATCCGCGATCAGGTCACCGCCGACGAGACCGTAGAGGTGATCCGGGCGCTGTCAGGGGCGCTCGGCAAGCAGGTCATCGTGTCCGCCGATCGGCCCGGGTTCATCGTGAACCGGATCCTCATGCCGTTCCTGGCCGAGGCCATGCACGCGCTGGAGCAGGGCGTCGGGTCGGCCGATGACATCGATGCCGGGGCGCGGGTCGGTCTCAACCACCCGATGGGCCCGCTGGAGCTCGCCGACTTCATCGGTCTCGACGTTTGTCTCCAGGTCATGCGGGTGCTGCATGACGGCCTGGGCCTTGAGCACATGCGCCCGCCGCGTGTCCTGGAGGAACTGGTCTCGGATGGCCACCTCGGTCAGAAGACCCGCCAGGGGTTTTACGCCTACCCGCGACCGCCGCGATGAGCTGGCCGCTGACGGAAGAAGAACGGCTGCTCCAGTCGACCGCGCGCGAGTTCGCGCAGCGTGAAGTCGCCCCGACCGCGATCGCACGCGACGAGGCCGAACGATTCGACCGCACGATCTTCGAGCGGATGGGGGCACTTGGCCTGACCGCCGCACCGATCCCTGAGGGCGCCGGTGGGGCCGGATTCAGCTACCTGGGCTGGACGCTCGTCATGGAGGAGCTTGGCGCGGTCGACATGGCGACTGCCGTGACGTTATCCGTCCACATCCTGTCGCAGTACCCGGTGGTCACCTGGGGCACGGCCGAGCAACAGGCTCGCTGGCTGCCGCCGATGCTGGCCGGCGAGCGGCTGGGCGCGTTCGCCTTGACCGAGCCAGGTGCCGGCAGCGATGCGTCCGCGATCCGGACGCGCGCCGAACGGATCGGGCCCGCTGATGCGCCGACGGCTTACCGCTTGACCGGTACGAAGATATGGGTCTCGAACGCGCCAGAGGCGGACAACTACCTGGTCTTCGCGACCCTGGATCCGGCCGGCGGGTCCAGGGCGATCAGTGCGTTCCTGGTCGAAAAGGAAACGCCCGGCTTCCGATTCGGCGCACACGAGAAGAAGATGGGCATTCGCTCGTGCCCGGCCGCAGAACTCGTGTTCGACGGCGCCGAGGTCCCGGCCGCCAACCGCCTGGGAGCGGAAGGCGATGGGTATCGCATCGCGTTGTCGGCGCTTGGCGAGGGTCGGATCTCCATCGCGGCCGCGTGCGTCGGCATCGCCCGGGCGGGGCTGGAGGCGGCTGCGCGTCACGTCAGCGATCGGAGGGCGTTCGGTGGTCGGCTGGCCGATCAACAGGGCGTCCGGTTCATGCTCGCCGAGATGGCCCGGGAGGTCGTGGCGGCGCGGGCCGTGACACGCGTCGCCGCGGCCGCCAAGGATCGGGGCGAGCCGCTGGCCGAACTGTCATCGATCGCGAAGTGGACCGCGTCGGACGCCGCGATGCGGGTGGCCACGGACGCAGTCCAGCTGTTCGGTGCGAGCGGTTACTCTCGGGAAACCGGCGTGGAGCGCCTCATGCGCGACGCGAAGGGCGCGCAGATCTACGAGGGCACGAATCAGATCCACCGCCTCATCGTGGCCGACGAGGTGCTGCGAGGCCTCTGAGCCGCTGCATGACGTAGCGGCCGAGTGACGTAGCGGCTGAAGCGGCGGGCGGCCGAGTGACGTAGCGGCCGAAGCGGCGGGCGATTCTTCGTCATCCGTCCTGCTGGTGAGCGTTCGGCCGGCTTTGTCGTCGTTGCGCGCGAGTCAGGGGATCAATGGGCGCGTCTGGGATCCGGGTCGATCGTGAGTTGCGGGTCGCTTGGGCTGTGTCACCCGCCGAACGGGCGCAAGATCGCGTCTTGCGTGCAGGCCGTGGACGGATGGCAAGAACCCCAGCGCATCTACTCGGCCCGCTGGGCTCTGAAGCCAGCGCCGCATCGCTCGCCCGTCCATCGGGAACTTCGCACGGAGGACGGATTCGTGGGCCGCAACGGCCCGTCGGTTGGTCCGACTCTCTGCGACGACGACCCACATACCGACCGCGAGGGGGTCCCACCCTCGGTCGCGAGCCACCG